>CAZNBG010000001.1:0-46258 GCA_964570915.1 uncultured Nitrospira sp.
CAGATCTGGCATTACGTGTTCAGAACCTATTCAGGACCGTGAGGGAAATGTCCTCAAGACTGTCTCTTGAAGTAGACACAAGAATTGAAGCATCGATCGAATACGTCCATTGTCTGGGTCAAAGAGCCCACGGCTATGCCAGACGATCACGCCCATGCGGCGTCGCAAGGTCTTGGTCGGGCCCGATCGGGACAATGCGGGTAGGATTGATGTCGTCGTGGGTGATGTAGTAGTGCCGCTTGATGTGGTCGAAATTCACGGTTTCGGAGATGCCGTCGGTTTGGTAGAGGTCCTTGAGATACCCAAAGAGGTTTGGGTAGTCGATGATTCGCCGGACGTTACACTTGAAATGGCCGTGGTATACCGCGTCGAACCGAATCAATGTGACGAAGAGCCGCCAGTCGGTTTCAACCAACTCCGGCCCGAAGAGATAACGGTGGGATGCAAGGCGCGCATCGAGTTGATCCAACGCGGCGAACAATCGCCCTGCCGCGCGTTCATAGGCGCTCTGAGATGTGGCGAATCCCGCTCGGTAGACCCCGTCGTTCACGTTCTCGTAGATAAAGGTGTTGAGCTCGTCGATTTCCTGTCGCCATCCATCCGGGTATAAATCAATCGGACTTTCAGTGAATCGATTGAATTCACCATTGAAGATTCTCATCAGATCATCGTCGGAATTGGTGACGATGCGTTTGGTGACGCAATCCCACAGCACAGGAACCGTGATACGTCCGATATAGTTCGGGTCGGTCTTTTTGTACGCTTCGCGGAGAAACTGAAATCCATTGATGGGGTCGAGGGAATGTCCGGCACCTTCGCGAAATGCCCATCCTCGCTCGTCGCGAATGGGATCCACGACGGTCATCCCGATCACAGCCTCGAGTTTTTTCAGCTTGCGCACGATGATCGTACGATGAGCCCACGGGCAAGCCCATGAGACGTAGAGATGATAGCGGCCGGCTTCGGCAGGATAGCCCGAACTCCCATTGGCTGTCACCCACTCCCGGAACGCGTCCGCCTGGCGTGTAAACTCACCAGCCGGGGATTGTTCGTTGGGAAATTGCGCCCGAATCTTCATCCGCAGAGCCGATCCCTTTCGGAATCAGTATCTCATATCAATGCCACATGGTGTTAGGAGGCGCATGCATACCTGGCGAGTTTCGCGACGACATCGAAGTCAGCGCTCCACCGCCGAACCGATAGGTTGGCCATGGATTCCATTCCGTAATGACGCCGTAACCTTTGTGTCCATTGGAGAGGATTGTCCGATGGTTGCTCGCGGCGTCTCAAGAGGCGCGGCTCAGCGATATTTTGCGAAGCAGATAAGGTCAAGATGGTCGTAATGATCGGGAAGAATCGTTTCGGCCTTGTAGCCGAGCTTCATAAAGAACTGAATGTTTCTCGCCGTGCGCAGCATGGTGCAGGCGTAAAATTTATGAGCATCGGCCGTCGTTTGTTCGATCTCATGGATCAGCGCCATGCCCACTCCTTGACGCCGGTACGTCGGACTCACGGAAAGCAACCGGATCACGCACACACCGGCCACTGTCCAAAAGCGCACCGATCCGACAATCCTACCCTCCTCTTCCGCCACGAGAATATGTTTCTCCCGTGCATCCCCTTTCAGACTCTCGAGCGTTTCCGTCGTCCAGCCGCTTACCTTGTAGAGGCCTGCATATTCACCGAACGCAACTTGTTGCACCTGGAGGAGAGCAGGAAAATCCACTTCTGTCGCTGGGCGAATGTGAACCACGTGGAACTCAGGTTAAGCAATGACTCCCCACTCTCTTAGCGGAAGCGAGCGAAACTCGCAAGCGTGATCAGCCTGGTTTTTGCGAGCGGGTGACGAGGGACACCCCCGAAGAAACCTGGATCGCTATCCGGAATGAGGCCGACCGAAAGCATGCACGGGTACTACCGGCAGACCGTGCTTCCTTCACGCAGCCTGACTGTCGTACCGGTGTCGATCAGGTCCTGTCGATCGGCTCGACTGTGGGAGGACGCGCTGATTATGGCGGATCACATCGTCAACGACCATCCCACAATTGACGCAGCGCCAACCATGGAAGTCCGACGACGAACCGATCTGCACCGAGATACTGTCGTCCTTAACGGCGAGGCCGTTGCATCGGAGACAATTCATCGCTCATCTCCCCGTTGACTGTCCCAGCCCATCCGAGAAGCTGGGTCCGGAACCCGTGTAGCATGGATCATGCGTTCAATTCGCGTAGCGCGCAGCAATACCGTCCCGTCTTGAAAGCCCAGCACATAACGCGCCAAGATGCCGGGGGGACATAGACGATAATCGTCGGTACGATCCCTGTTCATCACGGCATCACGCAGCCCGTTTTCTTCGGCCCTCCACCCATCCACCTCAGGTTCCGTACAAGCTTGTGCGACCTGCCGCCGACACCACTCAATACGAACATTGACGGGGTTCGTTGTCCGATCCATGGTTCACCCCTTTCGTTATTCAAGTCCTGCCTTTACGGTAACAGCAAGTTAAATGCCACGGGAAAGCCATATCAAGAAGCACTTCGCCCCACTCTTTGCACGAAAAGCTTTGTATGGAATTGGAATGAGTTACGATAAGAACGAGGCCTAGATGACCAATGATGTGGATACCAAAGTAGCCAGTGAAGTGAAGGATAGATGCGGCTAGATTGTATGGTGAACGAACTAGGTGGAACCCTTGCTTGGAAGCCCGGGCCCCGATGACGGAGAGGGGAGGGAATGTGACACAGGGCATCCTGGAGGTTTTTCACGGGGAGGACCCAAGGGGGTGGGAGCCGGTTGTGTGACGTGAAGGAGAGAGGGGCCAGATTGTATGGTTGGCGAACTAGGTGGAACCCTTGATTTGTAGCGCGAGGCACCGAAGATTTACATGGGGCAGTAGAGAAAACGGATGAGAGAAGAATGTGGACTATCTGAAATAGAGGGAAGAGGTTCTTCTGCCGCTTCTCTCGAACGAGGTTGTCACCCACTCTGTCGTTCTGCTCTTGTCCATGAGCGACACGCTTTTCAATCGCCGCCTGGATTCATATCGGCTTCGTCGAGTATGTGCGCGCCCCCTCGTATTCGGGTATAGTGTCGCGGGTTATTCGTTAAACGAACGTGCAACCTGCGAGGAGCTGTGATGGATGAACATCGGGGTGGAGCCGTTCAAGATTTTATGCATCGGTACCTGGAGGTGGTTCCCCAAGATGCGACGGTCATGGCCGCGGCCGAGCGCATGGGTGTCAGACGGATCGGCTGTGTGCTGGTGGAATCAGATGATCCCAAGCGAGGACCGTTCGGGATCATGACGGAGACAGATCTTGTGCGGAAAGTGCTTGCGAAGGGATTAGACCCTTCGGTCACGACGGTGGATCGAGTGATGGTCAGCCCGATTCTGACAATCGCCGCGGACCGTTCCATGTTGGATGCCAGCCATTTGATGGAAGCCAATCATGTACGCCACCTCTGTGTGGTGGAGGCCGGTGAGATTGTCGGAATCATTTCGGTGCGGGATTTGGTGCGATCATTTGTGGATGCGGAGAGCGGCCCCGTCTGCGAACTTGATAAGGTGTACCGCCCGCTGAGTGTCTTGATGGCCGGGACCCTTGCGACGATCCTTAGTGATGCGTCGCTTCAAGCGGCCGCTCAGCTGATGAGTGAGAAGCGGGTCGGCTCATTGTTGACGATCGAGGCAGGCGAAATTGTCGGCATAGTGACCGAGCGGGATCTGGCCCGGAAAGGGCTGGCCACCAACCGGTATGCAGGCGGCACTCAGGTCAGTACCGTGATGAGCTCTCCTCTGCTCAGTATCGATGTCAATCGTACGATACGTGATGCTAGTCAAGTGATGGCCGAGCAAGGGGTGCGTCATTTGGCGGTGACGGAGAACGGTAAAATCATCGGAGTGCTCTCCGTGCGAGACTTGGTGAAAATGGTCTCTGTCCGGGATCGGCCGAGGTTTCTCGGCAGGACTTAGCAGGATGAGGAAGCCTCGCGCGTCTCTCTGCGCACTCCGACGTTGATATGTCGAACAAACCACGGCGCTCTCCGGATCTTCCGAAAGCAGCGATTGAGGTTTTGTGGGGTGGTAACGTGATCGAGGCGATCAAGCGTGTTCGCCAGCAACGGAATATCGGTCTGAAAGAGGCGAAGGATTTGGTAGATGCGCATATCGCATCTGACCCGGCGCTCAAGAAAAAGATGGACCAGATGCTCGCAACGGCGCAGCAGAGATTTGTCCGTTGGCTGGTCGGCTTTCTGGTGCTTGCCGCCGGAGTGGCGTATCTCGTGATGAAAGGTCCGTGAAGCAGTGGGCAGGGAAGACGCGAACAGATCGTTTCTGGTACACTCCACGCCACGATGACGGAGGAATTAAGAGTGGAATACAATCTTCCCATGAAGGCACTGGAGGCGCTGTTGGAAGGCAACCGCAGCAAAGCGATCGAAGAGGTTCAGCTTGACCGCAATATCAGTCGCGAGGATGCCAGAGAGATCGTCGCGGCCTTTATTCTCTCGCAACCTTCGCTGCAAGATAAAATGAGATTTGTGGAGAACCGAGCAGGGACACAATGGGGTCTCATGCGCTGGTTGATCTTGCTTCAAGCGATTGCGGTCGCAGTCGGATACTTCCTCTTTTTCCGAGATCAATGGTGAGTGGGCCTGCCGGGCAGGGGCGTGACATCTCGTCCCTGATTTGCTGTCGCCTGTCTTTCCGCTTGACATCTGCTCCTTCTACCGTTGCTTCGACAGATTGAGAAAACAGCACCGCGCATGTGGTCGGTCAGAAAAGTCATGGAGTCGTTCCACCCCATGGGGGCCTGGCTAGGGTATGGGTGTGACGCTGTTGACCTCTTCAGACTGTAGGGAAGCGAAAACGCTTTTTCAGGCACACGTAGTCGGACGGCCACTCATTTCCTCACAAACATAGGCTCATAAATCTCGAAGGCGGCTGGCCTGAATGGTGCAAGAACAATTCGTTCTCACACCCTGGAATGTGGGGTTTGGATGTGAGGGTACCGGCTCTCGGTCAGATCCGAGGCATCCATCGGCCCACGAAGGGATTGAATAAACCCGAAATAATGGATTACTGTTAAGGCGAGATGTTTATCTGAAAGCCGCAAGCAACACCTGTGTACCAAGACCTCGACCTTCAGAACAACGGACAAATCTAGTGGCCGAGCGGGGATATTTGTCCAATGCCTCTTGATGTCAATGGAGGCACAATACGCGTGACGAGGATGCAAAATACGCTCAGTAAGGGCCAAGCGATGGCTGATCGTACGGCAACGGTGAGCCGCCTGGAAGAGGTGGTATCGACGTCGGATGAGTTCGATCAGGTCGTTTCACAAGCGTTACCGAGTTTGTTAGATCGGGCGACGAGCTATACGAAACGGTTCTTGCGGGAAACCGGGCAGTGGAATGACGACATCGAGCATGAAAAATTCGCGTTGCGTTGGGGTTCGGAATACCTTGAACGCTTTCTCGTCTGTGGACGTAGCGAAGTTCCATGCCGGCCGTTATTTCTGTTTGATTCGCTGGTGGCCAAACAGCACAGTAAACCGGAACCGTTCTGTTATCACCCGGACTTACTGAGGCCGCTCGGTCGATTTCTCGATGGGCTTGTGGCTCGGGCGGTCATCAGCCGCGACGCGCTCATCGCGTTGTATCGCCACTGTTACGGGTGGGGTGCGGGAGAAGTGATCGCGGTGACCGGACTCAATGGATTGGAGAGCCAACGGATCTATAAGAATTTCCGGCGCTGGCGTGAGAGCGGCTGGCAGCGTACGATGAATGAGGTGGGCCTGACCAAGTCAGAATTATCGGAGTTGAGTAACCAGCAGCAGCGCCATCGTCAACGATTCAACAGTGAGGCCGAGCGGCTGATCCGGGTGGCCCAGGCGCATTACCGAAAAAGTGAGCCGGATCACTACCCCTGTCTTTCGCGGTCTCAATGGGGAGAGATGTTCACTCAAGGGTATGGGTGTGATTACCGGATTTGGCATCTGGCGCTTTGTCTGGATTGCATGCAAACGGCGTGGGGGTTGGGGGTCAACGGTTCGGTGAGCGAAGAAAAACCGCGCCTGGAATTGCAAGTTCGGCCCTAAGCAGGACACGTGTGGGCTAAGGAGGCTCTCTATGGGTCACGAAGAGGATTTGGAAGGCTATCGGTCACAACTTCTTGAGTCGCTGAGCAGCCGACCCAGCCACTCTATCCGGGACGGATCGGATCCAATCCAAGTGTATGTCAACGAACGGCGTGTCGGGGCGCTTGAAGCAGCGAAAATCGGCGCGATGCTGCAAGTGCAGAGTCTTGATCGCATCGACACGGTACAGCTTCGCACCGAGGAAGGCTCTCTGCTCGGCGGACTGGCCGCCCCTGAATATGGGTTCAGGACGAATCGTGTTCGGCTTTCCGCCGATATCGTCGAACTCTGTGTTCACAACACAGTTCAAGGAGGATCACTCAACGCCGTGTTCGTTCCCGCACCAAGCTTCTGGAGTCAGACTTGGAAGGGCTTCGCTGCTGTTGTCGATATGTTCGCGGTCCGACGTTCGAATCCTGCAGTCGCCCCTGGCATGCGAGGCCTCGTCTTTGCGCAAGTGGTACTCGTGATTCTCATCGGCGGGTTAGTCGCAGATCGACTGACAGGGTGGATGACTCCGGAACAAGTTTCAACGCCGGTTGCCCAAGAGGAGGTCTCGCCCCCTGCCTCACTCGCTCAAGTGGCAAAACTCGAACAGCAATTGGATGAGCTTGCGCGAATGCAAGCAAAAGTCGGAGAGGCCCTTGGCTCCCAACAGAAAGGCATGGCGCAACTGCAGCAAGCCATGGTCAAACTATCGTCGACGCAGGACTCCGTCGAGTCCAGCGTGTTGACCGTCAGGCAGGAACTGGAAAAGCAGCAGGCAGCAAGCCGGGAAGTCGAGCGTGTGGTGCACCAGCCCTCGAACAAAGCACAGATGAGGCATGGACAGATCGAAGCAGCCATCCATAGCCTTACCGTTGACAACGACCGACTATCCAAGGAAGTCGCCGGGCTGGAACAGTACAATCAAGACCTGAAACATAAGTTGCTTGCAGCTGGTCTAAACGCCTCGAAAGGCTCCGCTGTGAATCCGGACAAGCTATTGGCTCGGCAAGCTGAGGTAATGCAACCGACCCAACCGGGGATACAGAGTGGTCAAGCGCAACCGTTTTTCTTCTGGGTCACCTTTAGCGAGGGGGCCACTCAGGAAAGCATCGACCAGTGGTTGAATGAAATGAAGGGCCATAAAGGAGCCGTGAACGAAGGTTGGCAGGAAGTACGGATCGTTCCACCGGCAGTCCCGCCCGATCGATTCTTGGAGCAGATCAGAGGAGAAAAAATCGTAAAGGCCGCGCGGATCACCCAGTAGATTGGACGCTCCGCGAGGGGCGTGCACCGGTATCAGTGCAGTGGCCTTGATGCGCTGCGAAAAAGGGGAAGTGGTCGTGTATCGTATGTCCTGTCGGCAAGTCAAGCAGGCTCGAACGGACATATTCCGGTTTGCGGGTGGAGATTTTGTCCGTTGAGTCGGAGGCCACTGGCCGGTAGCATAAATCATCACGGTTATGAACCGAGAAGCAGGAAGTATCACGAACAGTCCTAGCTACGATGGCAAGACCGCAATGTTCGACTTCCAGCCGATCTAGAGTGGGCACGATTAAACAACAGCCCGTATAACGTACCAAGTAAGCTGACGACTCAAGAAGCAGTCGATCACGAGGAGAAAGGAATATCATGAGAATTGCACAAGTCGCCCCGCTTTGGGAAAGTGTCCCGCCCAAGCTCTATGGGGGCACCGAACGTATCGTTTCGTACATCACAGAAGAGTTGGTTGCCATGGGACATGACGTCACATTGTTTGCCAGCGGCGACTCAGAAACAGCCGCGCGGCTCGAGGCGATTTGCCCGCAAGCGCTCCGCTTGAATACCGGTATCTTCAACCGAGACGCTCCGTTGATGATGCTGCAGGAACGGGCTCTTGGAGCGACCGTCGACTTCGACATTATCCATTCACATCTTGATTTCATCGGATTTCCGTTAGCCCGGAGAAATACCGTTCCGGTCGTGACGACGTTGCATGGTCGCCTGGACCTTCCTGAATTGGTCCCTGTCTTCCGCGAATTTTCCGAAATGCCTTTGGTGTCCATATCGGACGCTCAGCGCCATCCGCTTCCCTGGGCACACTGGGCCGGGACCGTCCATCATGGCCTTCCGCGAAGCCTGTACTCGTTTCATCCACAAGCGCAAGGATATTTAGCGTTTCTGGGGCGGATCTCTCCTGAAAAACGTCCGGACCAGGCAATTGAAATCGCCAAACGGGCAGGTCTTCCACTGCGCATCGCGGCAAAAGTCGATCCCGCCGACCAGAACTACTTCGAAGCTGAAATTGAACCCTTGCTCAATCATCCCTTGATCGAGTTTATTGGGGAGATTTCCGATGCAGAGAAGGATGAGTTTATCGGCAATGCCATGGCGCTGGTGTGTCCCTACGACTGGCCGGAACCCTTTGGGTTGGTATTGATCGAAGCCCTTGCCTGTGGAACCCCGGTGTTAGCTTATCGGCGTGGGTCGATCCCGGAAATCATCAATCATGGAGTTACCGGCTTTATTTGTGAGACCGTGTCGGAGATGGTGGACGCGGTCGGTCAGGTGGCCCTCATTGACCGGGGGCAGTGCCGGGCGGCCTTTGACGAACGGTTTACCGCGGATCGGATGGCGCGTGACTATGTGGCCCTGTATGAGCGTCTTCTCGAGGACGGAGATGGTCAAACTGCGCACGCCTTCGCGTCCGGGCAGCTGAATAATGGAAGCTTCAAGACAGAACAGCATCAAATTCTTGGGCGAGGGTGACATGTCTGACGTAGCAGTTGCGGCGCCGGCGACTTCCTCCACTCCGAGCCGTGCTCGAGGCTGGGAGTTAGTCAAAACCCGAGACTTCGGCTTTTTGTTCGCGGGCCAGACGATCTCTCAGATCGGCGACAGTCTCAACAAGGTGGCGCTGCTGTGGTTTGTGTATGAAATGACCGGATCGGCGCTCAAGATGACGGTGGTGGGGCTCCTTCAAACACTACCGCCCTTATTGTTTGGGCCGCTGATCGGTGTCTATCTGGATCGCGTCCGAAAGAAGCCGGTCATGATCGGTGTCGATCTTCTCCGAACCCTGATGGTGTTCCTGATCCCATTGCTCTATGCGATGGATGCGTTGACTCTCGATCGACTTTACATGCTCGTGTTTGCAACGGCAATCTTTTCCACGGTCTTCGGGCCGGCCTTAACGTCCGCGGTGCCTCTCATTGTACCCAAGGATCGGCTTATCGCCGCCAACGCGCTCATGCAAACGACGACCAACGTAGGGCTTCTCGTCGGTCCTGCCGTCAGCGGCCTGGGGATCGCCCTGATGGGGGCGCAGAATGTGCTCTATGCGGATGCGGCGACCTTTTTTATCTCTGCGCTGTGCTTGTTCCCCATCCGGATGCATGAGACGTTCGACCACCTGCGTGCGGCAAGCAAAGGATTGACGGAAGGCATCACCGGCGATTTACTGGCGGGTTTTCGCTTCGTGTTCGTCGAGCAAAAGACCGTCATGCTTCTCATGTTAACGGCCACGCTCTATAGCGTCGGTATCAGTGCGTTCATTTTCCTCCTGCCGGTCTTTGCGAAGGACGTGCTTGGCGTTGGTCCGATCCAACTTGGGTGGCTGTGGTCGGCGCTCGGTGTCGGAATGTTGCTCGCTTCCCTCGGTCTCACATCGATCACACAAGGGGACGTATCGTGGCGTCTGCGTTTCATGTCCGGCGCGTTGGCGATCGGTGGCCTGGCCGTGGCCGCGCTTGGTTTTCTTGAAGCCCCTGTCGTTGCCGGAGCCCTGATCGCGGTGATAGGTGGCAGTACTGCCATGTTTACGCCGTTGGTGTGGACGATGCTTCAAGAATTGACACCCTCGCATCTCCTCGGCCGAGTCTTTACAAGCTTCGCAACGGGAGGCATGGCGTCATCGATGGCCGGAATGGCTGGATTTGGATGGGCTGCCGATACGATTGGTCCTGCCGCCAGCTTAGGGGGAATCAGCGTCATTCTTCTCATGACGGCTGCCACCGCATGGTTGTTCAGCTTCTATAAGTCGCATGCACAAGGCTTGGCAGTTTCCACCTCCGGCACCTTTGCCTCCTAAGCAAACGCCGCTCAATCGCCAACACCTGCGTAACGGCCTCTTCGAAGACACTTCTGAACCTCTGGTAACATCGGAGGCGAGGAATTCCGAGCAGGCCCCTGATCCCTGGGATCCTCTCGTGCTGTGCGAGGATGACAGAAGATGGATCTCGAGTTACAATGCCTGAGTGAACTCTGAGGGACGAGGTTCGCAAGGAGGATCCGTGCGATGATCAAGTCGTCACGTGCGCTGATAATTCTGAGCCTGAGCCTGGTCTTGATTGGACCGATGGGTGCGTGCCCCGCGTTCTCCGAATCACAGGAAAAGGAGAGTACGCCGGAAAAGCCTGCTCCACGTGCGCCACAGTCTCCGGCGGCGTCCGACAATCAGCCTGTTTCTCCCAAGCCATCCACGGAACCCAAGGCGCAATCTCAGTCTGTCTCTCCGAAAGGTGATTCGTCGACCGATCACAAAGAGATCACGCCGGACAAACCCGCTTCACGTCCGGCACATCCCCCCGCTGCTTCCGACAGTCAAGCCGCTCCACACAAGCCTGCTGACGCTAAGCCACAGACCCAACCCGCTCCCGCCGTAAAGGCCGATCCACCGCCGGACAAAGAGAAAGATATCAGTGAGACGAAGGAAAAAGAGTCCGTCGTCAAGAAACCGCTGGGTTCACTGATCCTGTCCGTCAAACTGGCCCTGATGGGCGATTCGAGGCTGTTCCGTTACGAGATCGAGGTGGAAGACGATCAACAAACGATTACCCTGACCGGACGCATCTGTAGCGAAGAGGAGAAAACCGCGGCGACAGAAGTTGCTCAGGCGGTCCATGGTGTCAAAGGTGTGGTCAACAAACTTGCTCTGGAGAAGGACCTGGCGAGAGCGATGTTGAAGAAGCAGGATGAAATCCTCACTTCCATGGTCAAAGAACGCTTCGCCAAGAGCGCCACCCTAAAAGCCGCAAACTTCGAGGTGAAGACGGAGGAGGGCGTCGTTCAGCTCAATGGAACGGTGCGTTTCCAAGTCATTGCGCTTGAAGCGGCGGAGGCGGCTCGTCAGGTTCCGGGAGTTCGAGCGGTCAACACCGACAAGATTCGGCTGGAGGGTGAGAGCTGATGCAGGGCCGCTCCGGCCCCTTCTCCTGCTCTCCCACGAGTGCGGAGAAATCAGAGCCCACCTCGGTCGAATATCGTCCGCTGCTTCTGACTCGTGATTTCGGCCTTGTCTGGTCCGGACAACTCATCTCTCAAGTCGGCGATGGCATCTCCAGACTGGCCCTTCTGTGGTTCGTCTACGCAGTGACCGGATCACCGCTCAAGACTTCTATCATCGGTCTTTTGCAGACGATTCCTCCGATTGTTCTGGGCCCGATCATCGGGGTGTATGTCGATCGACTTCCGAAAAAGCTTCTGCTGATCAGCAGCGACTTGCTGCGCGCACTGCTGATCGGGTTGATTCCTTGCCTCATTCCCGTCGAATCCTTTACCGTCTCGGTCCTCTATGTGCTGGTCCTGTTGCACGCGATTGCAACGGCGGTGTTCGGTCCGGCCCTCACCGCGGCGGTGCCGGCGTTCGTCCCCAAAACGCAATTCACGGCAGCCAATGCCCTGCTCCAAGGTACCACGAGTCTTGGTATTGTGTTCGGTCCTGCGCTGAGCGGGCTGGGTATTGCCGCGTATGGATCTCAAGAGGTCTTATGCATCAATGCCGCGACCTACATCATTTCGGCGGCGTGCCTCGCGCTGGTTCGTTTTGGCACCCCTGTCACAAGTACTCCTTCTCTTGCGTCGAAGCCGACAATGCTGCAGGATCTGGTCGAGGGGTTTCGCTATAGTGTGGTCACCCAGCCAAGGCTGTTGCTGTTGACCGGCACCGCAGCTCTCTACACGTTCGGCACCAGTGCACTCACCGCACTGTTTCCGGTATTTGCGCGGAAAATGCTCGGGCTGGGTCCGATCGAGGTCGGATATCTCTGGTCGGCGCTCGGCGTGGGGTTGTTGCTCACGTCGATCGGGCTGCTCTGGGTGACGGACTGGAGAGTCAAGGATCGCATGCGGCTGATTATAGGCACAAGTGTGTTGAGCGGCGTAGCTCTCTGCGCGTTGACCTTGACGCTTGATCCCTATGTCGTCGGCTTTCTCATGGGACTGATCGGCTGTGGAATGGGCGCCTTTACGCCGATTGCTTGGGGCATCATCCAGGAGCTGACGCCGGGCCAGATGGTCGGGCGGGTGTTGGGGCTCTATGGGACCGGCGCCATGACCGCCGCTATCGGCGGGATCTCCGCGTTTGGATGGATCATGGAACAACAAGGCCCTGAAACCGGTGTGCTCGGGATCGGCCTTGTTCTAATGGTAACGGCGCTGGTTGCCACGCGAATGAGTCGAGCGAGTGCCGTGTAGTAAAGGGAACCATTCATGAACGACGTCATTCGATGGAACGATCAATATTATATCCTCGCTTCATCCTCGTTTGCGGAGGGCCGCACGGAGGTCTTAAAACAGGGGGAGACCTTTGCGGTGTTTGATCGCTACGGCGATATTCACCAAGTGCTCCCTGGTCCGCAGGGACTCTATCATGAGGGGACACGCTTCCTCTCCCGATTCGAGCTCTCGATGGGGACGCAGCGCCCGATGCTGCTCAGTGCGACCGTGAAAGAGGACAATGCACTTTTTCGGGTCGATCTCACCAATCCGGATCTGATGATAGAGGGGCAGAAGCCGCTGCCGCGCGGGACCCTCCATCTGTGCCGCACCCGGTTTCTCTGGCAAGGGACCTGTCATGAGCGCATCCATGTGCATAACTACGGGGTCACAAGAATTCCCCTCTTGCTCACGATCAGCATGGATACGGATTTCGCCGACCTCTTCGAGGCGAGAGGCCGGCAGCGGCTCCGTCGCGGAGAGAAGCTCAACACCGTTCGATCGAAGACCGGACTAGTATTTGGGTACAAGGGGCTCGATGCGGTCATCCGTCGAACCCATGTCCAGTGTTCTCCCGCGCCGAAACGGGTGACATCCGATGGATTCAGTATTGAGTCGCGCATTCCTCCGCACACCGGTATGACCTGGGACATCGCCATTTCCTGCGAAATCAAGCAACGCCGGAGCCGGGTTTCTCTTTCCTACCACCGAGCATGCAGTGAGACCGAGCATGCGTTGCAGGACGCGAAGGCCTGCGACGCTCACGTCTATACGGCGAACGAGCAATTCAATCACTGGTTGAACCGGTCGCTTGCCGATCTCCACATGTTGATCTCGAAGACGCCACAGGGGCTCTATCCCTATGCCGGAGTGCCCTGGTTCAGCGTCCCGTTCGGCCGGGACGGTATCATCACGGCGTTGCAGATGCTCTGGGTGAATCCGGCGGTTGCACGAGGGGTGCTGGGGTTTCTGGCGTCGACACAGGCAACGGAAGTCCGGCCGGAACAGGATGCCGAGGTCGGAAAAATATTGCATGAGACGCGTCAAGGAGAGATGGCGGCGCTGGGAGAAATTCCCTTCGGCCGATACTACGGCAGCGTCGATGCCACGCCGTTGTTTATTGTTCTGGCAGGCGCGTACTACGAGCGAAGCGGCGATCGTGGGTTCCTCACGAAGCTCTGGCCGCATATTCAGCGGGCGCTCCAGTGGATTGATCGCCACGGCGACTCGACGGGCATGGGCTTTACCACCTATGCGCGGCAGTCCGCCGATGGACTGGTGCACCAAGGATGGAAAGATTCCCATGACGCCATCTTTCACGCGGACGGAACGCCTGCGGACGGACCGATCGCGTTGTGCGAGGTCCAGGCCTATGTGTATCAGGCTAAGCGAACGGCGGCGGACTTGGCCTGGCTTCTGGGTGATATCGATCAAGCCGATCGTTTGCTGAAGGAAGCCGAATCGCTTCGAGAACGGTTCGAGCGAGCGTTCTGGTGTGAGGAGATCGACTCCTATGCGCTTGCCTTGGATGGAGAAGGACGTCCCTGTCGTGTGCGCTCCTCGAACGCGGGTCATTGTCTGTATGGCGGCATCGCCGGGCAGGAACGAGGGCTGCGGACCGCGCGCACACTTTTGAGCGAAGAATTTTTCAGTGGATGGGGCATCCGAACGATTGCGACGTCGGAGGCTCGGTATAACCCCATGTCCTACCATAACGGATCGGTGTGGCCTCACGACAACGCCATCGTTGCCGCCGGTATGGCGAACTACGGCTATAAGCAAGGGGCCATGCAAGTCTTGGCCGGGCTCTTCGACAGCAGCCTGTTTCTTGAACTCTATCGGCTGCCTGAATTGTTTTGCGGATTCTCCCGACGCGCTGGAGAAAGTCCAACACTCTATCCGACGGCCTGCGCCCCACAGGCCTGGGCGGCCGGTGCCGGCTTTCTACTGCTCCAAGCATGTCTGGGTTTACGGATCGATGCGCCTCGCCGCCTCGTGAGTTTCGTCCGTCCCGCGCTTCCGCCGTTCCTTGAGCGAGTCGAGATTCGGAACCTCTCGATCGGGGCCGCGCGTCTCGACCTCGTGCTCGATCGTCATGAGAATGAAGTGGCGTTGCGGGTTGCCCGCCGAGTCGGCGAGGTGGAGGTCGTGCTCACGATGTAAGGAAGCGCGAGAGAATTTACGCGTCGCGCTTGCCGAGGGGTCCATTCCGATCATCCACTCTCATCCATCCGCCTCCCATGTGTCTGGTGGGAGTGTCGCTCTTGCCTCAGTCGTCAGGCACCAACGCTTCGTACGGTGAGGACCGAACAGGGAGCGTGCCTGAGCAGGCTCTCGGATATGCTGCCGAGACGCAGCCGTTCACTCTTAGTCAAATTGCGAGCCCCGATCACCAGGAGCTCTTCACGATTGGCTTCGACGTGCCTGACGATGGTCTCGATGACGTGGTTCATCCGGACCTGCGTCTCTACCAGAAAGCCGTCCTTGATGAATTCGTCCCGCATGCTGTTGACGAAAGCGGTTGCCCGATCCATGACGGGTGCGGTCAACTCAGCCAATTGCGACTCGGTGAGGTACTCCGCCGCGAAGTCCGTCACGGGACTTTCAACGGCGGTCAGGATCGTAACGACGGCGGATTCAGGAAGGATGCGGGATCGTAGAAATCTGGCCGCCACCCGTGACGGTTTGGAATCATCAACCGCGAGGGCCACACGGAAAAGGTTGAGCCTAGGCTGTTTCACGACCAAAACCGAACAAACAGCTGTCGATGCCACTTGACGAGAGACACTTCCCAACAAGAACCCTTGAATATCACTTAAGCCGCGCGATCCCATGATGATCAGACCGGCCTTCAATCGCCGCGCGTGTCGGACGATCGTATTTGCAAGCGGGCCATGGGCCAAGATGGTCTGGAGTTTGGTGTGCGGGCCAGTGGTGGTATGGCCAAGGGCCAAGCGGGCTGATTGTTCTGCTTGCCGTAGAAGCATGCCGCCGGCCTTTTCCATGGCGGCCAGTGTACGGCGCTCGCCAAGAGCGTTCCGGCCGATGAGTGCTTGAAGTGCGGGCGTGTCAATGACATGCAGCAACGTGACCTGCTCGGGCACACGGTTAGCGAAGGCCTCGAGTGCTTGGATTCCCCAGTGCGAGTGTTCCGACCCATCGACCGCACATAAGATCCGCATGCGCGATTCCTCTTCTCAATGACGGCCATAACCCAAACATCGTTTTCGGGTATTAGATCTGCATTGGATATGCCAGTGAAAGCAGAGAGGCGGGAAAGGAGTTGTTTGTCTTACAAGGAACTATGGATGGAGTCGGTGCTGGCATGTTGCGACACATTGTCGCGTTTTGCGGCAGACTCGGTACCTGACTGTGGTGAATCGCATCACTCTCAATGGATTCAGATTCCAGGTGGCTGACGACTCACGCTCGGGAACGAGTGCAACCGACTGCTGACAAGGAGGGAGCAATGAGAAACAGGAAGAAGGTCAGCGTGGCCAAGGTCAAGGACTTCGATTCCATGACTGTCAGGCAAGTCATGGAAAAGGAAGTGCAGTTTGTCTATAGGAAAACGAAGGGTGACTTGATTGCTTCCCTCATGATTGAGGGACTCGGGGCGATGCCGGTTGTGGAGAATGGGCGCAAACTGGCCGGCATCGTCAGCGAACATGATTTACTGGCGGCTGTCGACGACGGTTATCGGCTCGGTGCAGTCGCGGCAAAGGATGTGATGACCGCCAACCCGTATTCGGTCAGGCCTGAAACGACGCTCGGAACGCTGGTCCATGTGCTACGCGCAAGCGATCTGGTCCGCGTTCCTGTGGTGGACGACAAAGATAAATTGATCGGCATTATCGCAAGACGCGATGTCTTGCGGACCTATCTCGCGACTGGCGGCAAACGAAGCCAGTGAGAAACCTCGTGAGACAAATTGAATTCTTCGCGAAAAGTCTGCGATGACGGCGAAGAGCTGTCGAGCGAAGAACGGAATGCCGGCTTCAAATGATGATGTCGCAGGGTTGAAGAAAGACCTTCAACGGGATTTCGTGTTCCTGATGCCCTTGGACATGTTGGGCACGAATCGCCTTGAGAGCTGCCAATATTTTGGGCAGAAATGTGGATTCATAACCGAGCGCGAGCAGGAACAGCGTATTGGTGCCGAAATTGGGGTCCGCGCTCAGCATGGTTCCGGTTACGCTACTCCCCTCCACATCTGAGATCACGGTGTATCCTTTAAGCCCCAGGTCTTGAAATAGGGTGACGACCTCTTTCTCCAATGTTTTTCCACAGATAATGAGAAGCATCTCCATGATGACCATTTTGGCCGTTGCTCTGTCGCTGGGGGCAATCGCTGCTTCAGCCTACTACAGCCGTGGAAATCCTAAAGAAACACGATGTTGTGCTCCGATTACCATGCAGATAGATGACCAATAGCAAGTCAAGCTTGAAGCCATATGATGGTCTGGTTATACAGCTCGTGTTAGATGGTACAGATCACTTGGTCGCCGATTGAGAGTTAATCAGAGACTCGTTGAATCGTCGAGGCATATCCGTCCTCGGAAACATAGGCTCTGACCTGGTCTCCGATTGCCACGCGATCCATTTTGGTTTGATCGTCTACGCGGAAACGTGTTGTTTCGCCACTGCTCGCCTTGATGGAGACATACTTCGCTCCAATGTCATGAATTCTGCCGGTGACCGAATCGTGCTTGATTCGTTCTCCAATCGTCGGTGACGCTGCTCGCCGTTCGGACGCCGTCTGGCTGCATCCCAGCGCCCCCACATACAGCGCCAGAATAGCGACGATCGCAATATTTAGAAATTTGACGCCCATGATGCACCTCCTCCAACTAGAAGTGTTTCCATTGAGTCTAATCGGAGGAGGGGCAGTTCTGTGCTGGGAATGACCCTAGAACTTGTGTGAGCATCGCACGTCTCTTCTTAAGACGGCGTCGTGAAAGATAGTTCTCACAATCCGCTCCGTACGCAGTGCTCCAGCGTCAGGGACTCAGTATCAAAGTTGGCTCCGTCTAAACGATAAGATATATTTATCACCTAATCATACACTATCAATTGGACTGATGACCAAGGAGAGGCTACCTTGCACGTAAGCACATGGACGAATCCGCGGCACAAACCACACCAGGGAGGAGATCATGAGAGTGAAAAACATGTTGGCAGTAGGAGTCATAGCGATGATGATTGCAACCGGCGTCATGAACGTGGCAGACAGTTTCGCCTCCGATGCGTATCGGGTGGATGTTATCGAGACGCTTCAGGCCACAGTCGCACAGGAGGACAGCGTAAAGGCCGGAGTGGAGTGGACGAGGGTGGACGTGATCGAGAATATCGGATCTCAAGGCACGGGGTACCCTTACCGCCGACCGATGAGCCACTGACACTTCGTCGAGACGCCTGACCGAGGGAGGACTCTGTCCGTCCTCTGTCAGTTCGAAATCAAGCGGCGTATTGTCGCAACGCGGATAACAGAGGGACGTCATGTGGACTGATCGACATCTACAATAAGAGGAGATGCCATGAACGATGAGAAGAAACTGACTACTAACGCCGGATGCCCGGTCGCCGACAATCAGAACGTGCTGACTGCCGGGCCACGCGGGCCACAACTATTGCAGGATGTGTGGTTTCTGGAAAAGCTCGCGCATTTCGATCGTGAAGTGATTCCCGAGCGTCGCATGCATGCAAAGGGCTCCGGCGCCTACGGCACGTTTACGGTGACACAGGACATCACCCAGTACACACGTGCGAAGATCTTTAGTCAGGTCGGAAAGAAGACCGAACTGTTTGCTCGCTTTACCACTGTAGCGGGAGAGCGCGGCGCGGCTGACGCCGAACGCGACATCCGAGGCTTTGCCGTGAAATTCTACACCGAGGAAGGCAACTGGGACCTGGTCGGCAACAACACGCCGGTGTTCTTCCTCCGCGACCCTCTCAAGTTCCCCGACCTCAATCACGCGGTCAAGCGAGACCCGCGCACCAACCTACGCAGCGCAAAGAACAACTGGGATTTCTGGACCTCCCTGCCCGAAGCCCTGCACCAAATTACGATTGTCATGAGCGATCGCGGTATTCCGGCGACCTACCGGCACATGCATGGCTTCGGGAGCCATACCTTCAGTTTCATCAATGCCAAGCGCGAACGCCACTGGGTCAAGTTCCACTTCAAGTGCCGGCAGGGCATCAAAAACTTGACTGATCCTGAAGCTGCGGCGTTGATCGGAAAGGACCGGGAAAGCCACCAACGTGACCTCTTCGAGAGCATTGAGAAAGGCGACTTCCCCAAGTGGACCCTCATGGTGCAGATCATGCCCGAAGCAGACGCGGCAAAGGTACCCTATCATCCGTTCGATTTGACAAAAGTCTGGCCACACAAGGACTATCCCCTCATCGAGGTCGGCGTCATGGAGCTCAACCGCAACCCTGAAAACTTCTTCGCTGAGGTCGAACAGTCGGCGTTCAACCCGGCGAATGTTGTGCCGGGCATCGGTTTCTCGCCGGACAAGATGTTGCAGGGTCGTCTCTTCAGCTATGGCGACGCGCAGCGCTATCGCCTCGGCGTCAACCACCACCTCATACCGGTCAATGCTCCGCGCTGTCCGGCGCACAGTTACCACCGCGACGGTGCCATGCGCGTAGATGGTAACCATGGGAGCACCCTTGGTTACGAGCCGAACAGCTCCGGTGAGTGGAAAGAGCAACCGGATTTCCGTGAGCCCGCGCTCGGTCTGGAGGGTACGGCAGACCATTGGAACCACCGTGAAGACACAGACTATTTCTCGCAGCCCGGCGCGCTGTTCCGGTTAATGACGGCCGCCCAGCAGCGAGTGCTGTTTGAAAACACGGCTCGTTCCATCGGTGCGGCGCCTCGAGAAATCCAGCTCCGCCACATCCGCCACTGCCTCAAAGCCGATCCGGCGTATGGCAAGGGCATTGCCGAGGCCTTGGGGATTGCATTGACGGATGTGCCCGCCTAGGACAACTGCTGCATAGGAGCAGGGGCGGGGGACTGATCGTCCCCCGCCGGGTGTGTCGAAACGTTCGACGGCTCCTCGGGTCATACATACCTCGTCCAAGCACACTGAGTCGGTTCCATCACACAACCGTGTGTGGTGGTGCCGGGCACATTATTCCAAGCAACTCCAGCATGGTGCATTTTCCCACAGTGATATTCTTATGGTTGGCGCTCAATGCGACAGCCTGCTCCTGTTTAGCGACCTCCCTCCCTTAAGGGTTCGAAAAAACGATGTCGGGAACGTGATTTGCGATGACTTTCAGCATGCCGGTGTTAAGCAGGTCAACCTTGGAGCGGTACCTACGGGTCCGATTTGGGCCCAAGGTTGCCTTGCTGTCTTACGGAGTGATCGGCAAAGAGAGTTCGAAGGGAGAACAGAAGCGGTATGGGTATGGCACACCCGTCAAATTGACGTTCAGAATCGGCCGTCAGGTTCGGTTTGCCGTACTTGAAACCATGAAGCCCGGCCCGTTTGGGCACGAACATATGGCTGATCGTGGCCAAGCGATATGGTGGGACTACGATTCGTATGGCCGCCTGCCACGCCATGTGAAGGCATTGGATGTGGGTGCGTTCGATGCCAAACGGGCGCTCTTTTCCATCGCCGACGCTCGTGAATTCTTTGTGTTGAACGAATGGGCGGACGGGGTGAACTATCATAGGGATCTTGCGCGGCTGGCGAAAGGCGGGACGCTGCGTACGTTAGATCGCCAACGCACCGTCGCGTTGGCCCGCTACTTGGCTCACATCCATGCAAAGAAACGGCGTGACGCGAATCTGTATAAACGTCGGCTGCGTGAGTTGATCGGTCACGGCGAATGCATAATGGGACTGACCGACAGTTATCCGACTCGCTGTGGCTTTATCACCGGCGATCTCCTGCGAACGGTGGAGGACGCGTGCAATCGATGGCGCTGGCGTCTCCATGAGAAAACCAATCGGCTTTGTCAGGTTCACGGAGATTTCCATCCGTACAATGTGCTGTTCCGTACCGGGACGGATTTTGCGGTGTTGGATCGCTCACGGGGAGAATGGGGCGAACCGGCCGACGACATCACGGCGATGACGATCAATTATCTGCTGAACTCATTGATCAGCTGGGGCAAGCTCCGGGGGCCGTTCGAAATTCTGTTTCGATTGTTCTGGGACACCTACATGGAAACCAGCGGCGACAAGGATGTCACTGAAACAGCGGCGCCGTTCTTCGCCTTTCGCGGCCTGGTCGTGGCCAGCCCGCTCTGGTATCCCAATCTGTCGATGGACATCCGACGGAGTCTCTTTCGCTTCATTGAGAATGTTCTCGACCTCCCGCGCTTTGAACCGGAGCGTGTGAATGAGTACTGTCAGGAATGATAGGCTGTCAGTAAACAGCCTTCTTTGCACTGAGGCGAAGGGGTGGTCTGACGGGGATTCTTGATAACGGGGCCTGTGTATGAATCGAGTGCCAAGCTGTGCCATCTGGCTCACCGGCCTGCCCGCGTCAGGAAAGAGCACCATCGCTGCCGCACTGAAGCCGAGGCTGGAGGAGATCGGTTCCGTCGAAGTGTTCGAATCGGACGCAGTCCGTCGAATCTTAACACCTCATCCCACTTACAGTGTTGGAGAACGGGATTTGTTCTATCGTTCACTCGCGTTCATGGGTGCGAAGCTGGTCTCGCATAATGTGACGGTGATCTTCGATGCGACAGCCAACAAACGGGCCTATCGCGATTGTGCTAGAAGTCTGATTTCGAGGTTCATCGAGGTGGCCGTGGAATGTCCGTTGGAATTGGCGATGCAGCGTGACTACAAGGGAACCTATCGACGTGGGCAGAGTGGTGAAGCGGCGACGGTTCCAGGATTACATGAGCCCTACGAGGCGCCCCTGAATCCGGATGTGAGGATCGATACGATAACGGTCTCAGCAGAGGACGCAGCGGAGAGAATCATGGAGGTTGTGAGGAACACCCTGCCCTCATAAACCAGTAGCGTCAGCAGGGGGCCTTACATCAGGTGCTGTACAAACCACTTTCCTGCATGTTCCGCCACCTGCTCCAGGGTGCCGGGCTCCTCGAACAGGTGTGTCGCTCCTGGGACGATGATGAGGTTCTTTTCACAGGTCAGCACACCATACGCTACGCGGTTCATCTCAATGACCGGTTCATCACGGCCCCCGACAATCAACAAGGTCGGGGCGGTGACCGATGGCAGATACGGTTCAGCCAGGTCCGGTCGTCCGCCGCGCGACACCACCGCCTTGATATTCGACGGATCTCGTACGGCGGCTTGCAAGGCTGCTCCCGCGCCGGTGCTGGCTCCAAAATAACCGATTCCTAGATTCTTCGTCCGTGGCTCCGCGACCAGCCAGTCTTTTGCCAGCAGAAGTCTGTCTGCGAGCAGATCGATATCAAACACCTTGCGCCGATCATTCGCTTCGTCTTCCGTCAACAAGTCAAGGAGTAGAGTGGCGAGTTTGTCCTGCTGGAATCGTCGGGCGACAAAATTGTTGCGCGGGCTCAACCGTCCGCTGCCGCTGCCATGCGCAAACACCACGACGCCATGCGGCGTGGTCAGAGGAAGACCAAGGGCGCCGTCCAAGGCCAGACCTTCTCTGACGATTCGTATACTCTGTTGATGTAAGGACGTCATACCCTGCTATTCAGTATTGTTGATGTGGAGTCGTGGTCCACTGTCCGGGTCACGGTCTGCAACGGCGGAGAGCTCCGAACGTGATACGCTGGTACCATCTCAGGGCTCGGAGCGTTTCAGGCCGTTGCCCCAGGTGCGTCCCCATTCGATACTCAACGATACTCAACCAAAAATCATGAGTGGATAGGTTCCCTGGTGTAATAAGGCATGCGAGACGCTGCCCAGCACCATGCGGGTGATGCCGTGGCGCCCGCGCGATCCCACGAGAATAAGGTCGGTATTCGACGCTCTGGCTTCTTGAAGCATTCCATCAACGGGTGTTCCCAAGGCGGCACACACACGAGTCGGGTAGCCTGAGGATCGGAGCTTGGCAGCCGTCTCCTCGAGAAAGTCATTCGCCTTGCGGAGAGAATGGGTTTCCATGTGTTCGGCGGAGACTGCATCCACGGGCCAGGGAGGTCTGGTATGGGGAAGGACCGTGAACAGGATCGTCGTGGGCAGATCACGAAAGGGCTTCTGATGAAGGAAGGAGAGGGCATGATCCGCATCATAGTGTCCTTGGAGGGGGAGCAAGATCTGGTGAAGGGCGTTCAGAGGCCCGGGAAGAATCAGTTTCGCACCTGGCGCGAATGTCAATACTCGGTGGGAGACACTGCCGATGAGCCGCTCCTTGATCGGTCCAAGCCCTCGCGTACCGAGAAGAATGAGATTCACCTTCAGCTGATCCGCCAATGTGACGATCTGATCTGCCGGAGATCCGACGACCAGATGCTTCGTGACCAGCCCGGCATCCGATGGGAGCAAGGACACGATGCGATCCAATAAACGAGTCCCGTCGTCACGCATGTTTCGCTCGACCGTCTCGTAGAGTTCTTGTGTCGTCTCCGGCATCATCATGGGATAGGCGGGACCGGGAACATCGAGTACATGCACAAGGTGCAGTTCCTCGGCATGTGATAGGTATTTGAGGGATCGAACCGCCTCATACGAATGGTCGGAGCCGTCGACAGTGAGCAAGACTTTCATGGCGTCACCTTGAGTTTGTGGAACTTCCTGCCCCGTCTCAGCATGAATCATATGGGCAGTCAGGTTGTCGCGATCTGCAAATACATCCCCCCTTAAAACATCTTGGACGACGGTCGCGACCGATCCGCTGGCCAGCGCCTGGTCTGCTCCTCGCACGGATCATCGTTCTCCTCCGATACTAAAGATGATCTTCAGCAAGTCCAATGCCGCTCCATGACAGTACGAAGTGCTGTCTGGCACGTAGTGAAGGAGGGTTGAGCCTCGCAGTAATGGCGCCTTCTGCTACAGAGGGCGAGCGAAAGTTGTAGCAGAGATCCTCTTCTTCAGAAGGCGGAGGGTTTGGGGTGACGACTGACGGAAAAAATGGCCACGAGATATTCGTGGGTTTTTCAAGCCATCGGCATCCGTCTCATCGTGTCGTTGATGGCATCGCCCTTGCTCGATTGTTAATCAACAGAATTGTTCATGGGGCGGGAGATTCATCTCTTCAAGACGATCCTCGTCGCGATGACGTTTCCCCCTTGCCCAGATGACGCATTCCGGATCGGCTGTCAGGTTGCACGGCTCTATGGGAAGATTCTCCTCGTTGTGCCTGGAATAGACACCGGTGCACTTGCCGCATCCAATCAACGGGTCTCTCCGTTCCATTCGATGCTACCGAGCAGCGTGCGGTTACGCTATGATGCCTGCTCAACCAGAGCCCGAACGTTTCGGCCGGGCCATCGTTGCGTCTTCTCCGAACAGTCCATACCGACAGACGTTTAACCGAGGAGCAAGTTATGAAAAAGACAGGGAAGAAAACCGTTAAAGGGGGCAGGCGAGCCTCCCCTTCTGTAGCGGAAAGGGCCGTGAAGCCCATCCAATTGCCGGATGGGATGTGGGAACGGATTTCGCGCAAAGCCTATGAGCTCTGGGAGGAGCGGGGCCGTCAGGAAGGAAGCGCTCTCCGAAATTGGTTGGATGCGGAGGAAATCGTCATCAAAGAACTCCATGAATCGTGTGAATGACCAAGTGACGGGATTCTGGGTCCTGCGGCCCCCCGCTCTCGATGCAGTCCTCGCTCGCTTGAAAGCGCTTTCTCTCGAGCCGGAATTCAGGTTGCAACGGGAGCTGGCGATCTCACGTGCACTGAAGTCCTATCTGCAAGGGGCGGCCGGCACATTTGTCCAGCCGGACTGCTTGCCATCTCAAGGAGATGGAGTATACAACCATGCCGCAGGTCATGAAGAAATTGGAAGGTCGATGGAAAGCGGCCTAAGGAGAAACAGATGACACTTCAGCGTTCGACCGTCGGCATTCTTATCGGTGGCGGGCCGGCTCCCGGGATCAATAGTGTGATCAGCGCGGCAACGATCTGCAGCACACTTGGAGGCTCGGATGTGCTCGGGCTTATCGATGGATTCAAATGGCTCATGGAAGGAAGCACGGGACAAGTACGGCCACTCTCGATTGAGGACGTCAGTCGAATCCATTTTCGAGGCGGGTCTTTTCTGGGCACGTCACGGGCCAACCCGACGAAAACTGCGGAGCACCTCGACAACGTGTTGTTCTCGTTGAAGAGGCTGGGGATCACACGGTTGATGACGATCGGCGGGGATGATACTGCGTTTTCGGCCATGAAGCTGGAGGAGCGATCCGGCGGTCAACTGCAAGTCACCCACGTTCCCAAGACGATCGACAACGATTTGGATCTTCCCCATGGGATTCCAACATTCGGATTTCAAACGGCCCGTCACATTGGGGTCGAGATCGTGAAGAACTTGATGGTCGATGCCCGCACGACTACGCACTGGTACTTGGTCGTGACCATGGGGCGCAAGGCCGGGCATCTCGCATTAGGAATCGGAAAGGCGGCCGGGGCCACGCTCACGATCATCCCGGAGGAGTTTGGGGAGAGACCGGTGAGACTCCAACGAGTCGTCGATCTCTTGATCGGGACCATGATCAAGCGGCTGGAACACGGTCGGGCCGATGGTGTTGCGGTACTGGCCGAGGGACTGATCGAAATTCTCGATCCTCGTGATCTTGGAGGGTTGGAACATATCGAACGAGACGAGCACGGTCATTTGCGGTTGAACGAAGTGGATGTCGGCAGTGTGTTGCGGCGTGAACTGGAGAAACAGCTCCGTGCATTGGGCCTTTCCTTCGCCGTCGTGGCGAAGAACGTGGGCTATGAACTCCGTTGTGCCGATCCGATCCCCTACGACATCGAATACACGCGTGACCTCGGGTATTGTGCCGCTCAATATCTGCTCGATGGCGGGACCTCGGCGATGGTATCGATCCAGAACGGACGGTTCGCCCCGATTCCTTTCAGGCAGATGGTGGACTCCTCTACCGGACGGCCCAGAGTTAGGATGGTGGATATCGATTCGCAGTCCTATCAGATCGCCCGGCAATACATGATTCGGCTTACAGCAGAGGACTTGCGCAATCCAGATGCCTTGGGCCGATATGGCGACTTGTCCGGTCTGTCAGCAGCGGCGTTTCGAGAACGGTTCGCTGCAGTCCTCTGAACACGATGGACGCTCTCGTCGAACAAAAGGATATTCAACATGAAGGTTCTCGCGGCCACCGACGGGTCGAAGTTCGGCAGATGGGCCATCAAATGGGTGGCAGACATGCCTTTCGTTGTTCAGCCGGTCGTGCAGGCGCTGCATGTCGTCGATGTGGGGAGCCTTCGGGCTCCCTTCATGATTCAACCGATGATCGTCGGTACCGAACGTTATCTTCAGTTGGAAGTGAAGCGGATAGAGGCAGCGGCTAAGGTCACCAAAAAAGAATCAGAAGAGTTGTTGCTTACGCTCGGTTTGAAGGGGATTGTTACGGTAGATAGGGGTGGCGTGGCGGATACGATCATAAAGCATGCGCGGCGCAGAGTTGGGCTGTTGTCGATCGGGTCACGAGGATTGGATGCCCTTGATCGCTTCATGCTCGGCAGTATCTCAAATGATGCCATTCGCCATGCGCCCTGTTCCGTGCTGGTGGTGAAAGAGAACCCTCGGCCCGTCCGACACGTGGTGCTGGCGATCGACGGGTCGGCAGCGTCGGATAAGGCGGTCAAGTTTCTGATGCGCTACGTCAATCCGACACCCGAGGGCCCGAATCGGGAACCGATTTTGGTCACGGTCGTGCATGCGATAGCCTATTTGAGGTATCCCGAAGTGAAGGAGGCCGGGAACGCGTTGGTGCGCCGCTATGGAGATAAGCTCGCGAAAATAGGCTTCCAGATACACGAAGCCTTGAGACTGGGGAAGCCGGAGGATGAGATTCTGACAATGGCCACGAAGGGCAAGGCGGATCTTATCTTAACCGGAGCCAAGGGGCTGGGCGCAATCCGCCGCGTGCTGCTCGGCAGCGTGTCCACTCGTGTGGTTCAACATGCCCACTGTGGGGTGCTTGTGGTCCGCTGACGCGCATATCTGTAAGAAATGTATCAACGGTCCGACGAAACAGACTTGACGGGAAGGCGGAAGGCGCAATAGACTGACCGGTAATGGCAGCGGAGAGGGAGGAGTAAAGCAGCTATGGCAGCATTGATGAAGATCGATCAAGACTCGCTCCCTGATCGTTTGGTGACTGGGCTTTCGAAAATCGGCTTGGCGATGAAGAGCCGGACCTGGAGACGGAAGGGACGACAGGGCATTGGCCCCTTGCAAATTCAAGTACTGACGTTTCTCCGATCTCGACCGAATCATTCGGCTACCGTCTCGACGATTGCTCGAGAACTCTCCGTCAAACTGCCCACCGCCTCAGAAGTTATCCGAACGCTTGAACACAAACGGTTGGTTCGACGGCGTCGTCGGGAAGTCGACAACCGCGTCGTGACCGTTCACCTAACGTCACTTGGGGCAAAAGCCGGTCACGTGGAAAACCGATGGCCGGAGATTCTTGCGTCTGCCACCGGGAATCTGTCGGCACAAGAACAGGTCGCCCTTCTCACCACACTTGTGAAATTGATTCGTGCGCTTCAACTGCAGGGAGAAATCCCGGTGGCGCGGATGTGTGTTTCTTGCGAACATTTCCGGCCACATGTCTACGCGGAATCGGCTCAGCCTCATCACTGTACCTTCTATAACGTCGCGTTTGGAGATCAGGCTTTCCGTCTCGATTGTCCTGAGTACGTGGAAACTTCGGCGGAAACCACCGATAATGGCGCCGACTCTCACAACGGTGCGAGAGTGGTCCAATCTGCTCAGGTATGACCGCGGGCTGACGGCCGGTCATAGGAACAGTTACGGGATCGGTCGCTCTGTTGGGTTAATGTAGAGTGGTCGGTCTGCCTCAATTCTGTCCAGTAAGTCCTCTAAAGCTAACCGTAAGGCAGCTGCGATGGGGGTACGGTCGGAGTCAGTTACCCACCGTACCGGTGATCCCACCGCGGTCTGTTGGATGAGGTAAGATTTCACGGGCCTTGTGGCCTCGCTCATCTCTGCTTCTAATGAGATCCGATAATGATAGAGACCTTGCTGAGACGACAGAGACAGCTTCGTGGCGATGCGAAGCGCCAGATCAGCCGGGCCTGATGAGACCGACGTGAACGTGGCCCGTTGTTGAATATACCCCACAATCGCCTGGCTGAGATCGGAATTCGGCCATTCCAGCATCGTAATGCCTGGTCGATGATCTGCGCCCTCCATTGAAATCGGTTTAACGACCGCCTGAAGGCCTCGAGGGATGGTGGTGGACGAAGGGGCCGCCTGCAGAGGCGCCACATGAATCCGGTGAACGCATCCCGCACATGTCATATATATGGGGAGCAGGAGGATAAGGCACTTGGTCAGAAAAGCCATATTTAGCAAAAGAAGGGCGGACAGTCTTCCTCCGTGTCAGGGCTCTGATCTGCCAGATGAACGAATTGAGCTAGGAGCAGAGCCTGACACGAACTCCAAGTCTTTCAATGCTCGAGCGGCCTGTTCCCGGTAGGAGCGTTCTGTCGGGTCGGTATAGGTATCGACCACACGTTGATACGATGCACGGGCTTTTTCCGGCTGCTGCTTGATCGCAAAATATTGCCCTAAGACAATCCAGTTTTGGGCAGCCGTTTCTCGAGCCGTTTTCATCAGAGCGAACTCCCGCTCAGCCTGTGTCGTTCCCTGTAACTGGGTTCGCTTCCTGACGGTCTCCGCCATCTGATCCGCCATGACTTCAATCTGTTCATTCTCGTGAACCGCTGCGCCCACTCGGTTGGCTTTGAGGTGGCTGTAGAAGTCCTCCACGTGACTCTTGATGACGTCTGCTCGCCGCTGATACGAATCTTGTGCGCAACCGGACACGATGAGGACGAACAGGGCGATGAGGCCGACCGTTTGGGGAAATAAGTCGTGATCGGAATGCTTCATGGATCCTCGTGAATGGAAGTCCTGGATCATTGACCGATGGAGTTTAACATACGCCCATCCATGCGAACACTAACCCAATCGGTGGGGGATTCTCGAAAGGCACTGTGGTGGAAGCTGAGGGCGCGAGCAAGCCCCTTGAACCTCTAGCAAGGGCTGAGCTATCTTAGTGCCCGGTTTCCAAAAAGTAGAATTTTGCGGCATAGAGGATGGGCCTTCGAATAAGGAGGAGAATGACATGGGGAAAAGCTTAAAGGGGACAAAGAGTCACGACAATCTCAAACATGCGTTTGCGGGTGAATCACAGGCCAACCGCCGGTATCTCTATTTTGCCCGGCGAGCGGACATTGAGGGCTATCCGGACGTCGGCGGTCTCTTTCGAGATACCTCGGAAGCTGAAACCGGCCACGCCTTTGGACACCTGGATTTTTTGAAAGAAGTCGGAGACCCGGCGACGGGAGTGCCGATGGGCAACACGGATGCGAACCTCAAGTCCGCCATTGAGGGCGAAACGTACGAGTACACGCAAATGTATCCCGGGATGTCCAAGACCGCGCGGGATGAAGGGTTTCCTGAGTTGGCCGAATGGTTTGAAACCTTGGCGAAGGCCGAACGATCCCACGCCAATCGGTTTCAAAAAGGACTGGATACTCTGAAGAGCTAACAGTCGGCGTATCAGCTCACCTTCAGCGGTCAGTTTTCGGCGACGTGGCGCGAGTTCGTCGGCGAAGGCTGGCCGCTGATCGTTTTCGGAGAAGCGAATTATGAAAGGTCTCAGTCTCATCGCACCGGTCGATCCGAAGCAGTTGGAGAAAGAAACGCTCCGAATCTACGAAGTCTGTGACGGATGCCGGCGCTGCTTCAATCTCTGCCCATCGTTCAATACCCTGCTGGATCGGATTGACGTGTACGAGGGTGATGTGGCCAAGTTGACTTCGGCCGATCATCATCAAGTAGTCGACGAATGCTATTACTGCAAGCTGTGTTTCAACCATTGCCCCTATACGCCGCCACATCACTACGAAATCGACTTTCCGCATTTGATGGTCGCCTGGAAGAAGCGTCTCGCTGCGGAGCGTGGTGTCCGGTGGCGGGATCGTCTGTTGATTATGACGGACACCATTGGACGGCTGGGCAGCGTGACGGCCTCCCTCACGAACGCGTTGTTGGGCAACCGACTGGTACGCCGCGTCCTTGAGCGGGTTATGGGGATTCATCAAGACCGGCGTCTATTGCACTTCTCTCGCGAAACGTTTCCCCGCTGGTTCGACCGTCGAACGAAGACGGCAGCCGCTGATCCGCCCGTTCGCAAGGTCGCGTTGTTTTCCAGCTGCCTCGTGAACTTTCAGGCGACGGATGTCGGTAAGGCGACGGTGCAGGTGCTGGAAAAAAACGGCATTCACGTCGTGGTGCCGGAGCAACGCTGTTGCGGGATGCCGAGTTTCGATGTCGGCGATACTCAGGCCATTCAACAGGCTGCTCGAAGCAACGTCGCATCATTGTACCCGTGGGTCCTCAAGGGGTACGATGTTATCGTGCCGACCGCCAGTTGCAGTTTGATGCTGAAGCGCGAATATCCGGAGCTTCATCGCGATGAGCAGACGAAACGGGTGGCGGAGCGAACCTTCGATGTCTGCGAGTATTTGATCGCCATGAAAAAATCCGGCCAACTGGCGACCGATTTCACCAAAAATCCCGGGCGCGTCGCGTATCAGATTCCCTGTCATCTCAGGGATCAGAATATCGGGTTTAAGTCCAAGGAACTGATGGAATGTGCGGGCGCCCAAGTCGAGCTGATCGAACAGTGCTCGGGGCATGACGGGGCGTGGTCCGTCAAAACGGAGTTCTTTCCATTGTCGATGAAAATCGCCGGCAAGGCCGTGCGCGCGATTGAGCAAACGCCGGCAGACCTCGTCGCGTCGGACTGCCCGTTGGCGGGCGTACAGTTGGAGCAAGCCGGTGCGTCGGCCCATGCGGGAGGAAAAGCCGTCTTGCATCCGATTCAGATCGTCCGTGACGCGTATGGGCTGTCCTCACAACAGTGAGGGGCTTGGAGAAAACAGGTAGTCACGTTTGTCGAAGGGTCGATTAAGGGATCAATAGTGAAAACGATCACACCCAGCGATGTCATTCCATACGAAGAATATGAACGGCAGCGAGAAGCCTTTCGCGCGAAAATCATCGCACTGAAGCAGCGGCGTCGAATTTGCATCGGCCCATTGATCACCGTCGTCTTTGAGAATCGTGAGACGCTGCAGTTCCAGGTTCAGGAGATGATCCGAGTCGAGCGAATCGTCGAGCCGGCCAAGATCAAGGACGAGTTGGATGTGTACAACGCATTGCTGCCGGACCCGAACGAGCTGAGCGCGACCCTCTTGATCGAGATCACCGACGAAGCCACGATGAAAGAAAAGCTCGATCAATTCATGGGACTGGATCACGGAGAGAAAGTGGCGATCACCGCCGGCGGTGAAGAAGCCTTCGGCGAATTCGAAGGCGGCCGAAGCCATGAGACGAAAATCAGCGCGGTTCATTTCGTCAGGTTTCGACCGACTGCTTCAATGAGAGCGGCCTTTGCGGATCTCATCCGGCCGGTGACGATTCGAGTGAGCCATGGCGGGTATTACCAGGAGGTTCCCGTCCCGGGTAGCATGAGGGAAGAGTGGCTGGCCGATTTACGCGTCTAACCCAGTCCCCGAGACTCAGCACTGGAGAACTATGCCGTCTGTTCTGCTGAACAAGCGCATCGAATTCGCCGCCGCGCATCGGTATATCAGGACTGAATGGGATGAGGCGAAGAATCGCGCGACGTTCGGTCGCTGCTACAATCCTCCCGCCCACGGGCATAACTACCTGCTGGAAGTGACCGTCTCCGGCGAGATCGATCCGAAGACCGGCATGGTCGTCAATCTCTTCGACCTCAAGCGTGTGCTTCTTGCTGTGCTCGAAGAGTTCGATCACAAGAACCTGAATCTCGACATGCCGTACTTCACGGACCGGATCCCGACCTCAGAGAATTTCGCGCATGTGCTCTGGTCGAAATTGGCCTCCCAACGGGATATCGGGACGCTGCATACCTTGCGGCTCTGCGAAGATGAAGATCTGTATGCGGAGATTACCGCAGCCGACGGCCCGGATGTCGCCGCCGTCGCCAAGCGGTATTCGTTCAATGCGATTCAAGAAAACCACCAGGGGCGGGACTGGGACTTCTATGTGACGGTTCATGGAACGATCGATCCGGTGACGGGCATGGTGACTGACATCGCGGCGTTGGATCGGCTGGTGCAGGACACTGTCGTCAAGGCTTTCGATCGGCAGGATCTTCGCCAGGTGCTTGGATCCGAATCCGTGAGGGGGGAAGCGCTCACCAAAGCGATCTGGGACCGTCTCACCGGGCGTCTCTCAGGTGGAACACTCCGCAACGTCCGTCTGGCCCAAACCCGAGACATCTCCTTCGATTACGCAGGCTGAGCGGAAGGATCGTCGAGTTCCCTGGCCTCGAATTCGATCTAAGGTGTAGGCTCCGGCGTCTTGAGACCATCCCGCTGCCTCCTGTTCCAGTACTCTACAAAGACGTTATTCGTGTTAGTGCTGACGCGGCATGCGGAGCACGAAAAGGCGGACGCAATACAGTATGGAAATCTCGTCGCAAAGCGCATTGAAGACGTGTGGGAGTTTAAGTGGTTACCAGAGAGAACAAGCGGCCCAGCTCCTATCCCGAGGTCCCTCGGGTACGCACGCCATACCGTGACAGTTCGGAAGCTGGGTTTCAGTACTCGCGCTGCGCAGAAGTCAGGCAGCAGACTTCTTGGTCAAGTCCCAGCCGGGAAATACTAGGACGGCAGGATGACAGCGCAGGGCACACGCCAGGGTTTTGGCCCGCTCAATGCCCAAATTGATGGTATCGTTTTCAATGGCTGAGATGGTCGACTGTGGAATCTTCGACCGTCGAGCTAACTCGCTCTGCGTGAGTCCCTGGAGTTCACGGATAATCCGAACGGATTCTCCCACCGACACGGTCACTCGTGCTTTTGCCGGACGAATGTCCTTGTGTCTCATCATTGCCTCCGATAATCGTGTGCGGTCACGTCCATGACGATCACCAGGACGCGCTGGTCCTCAACCCTATAGATCACACGATACTGCGCATTCAACCGGGACGAGCGATGCCCTTCCCATTCCCCATGGAGACGTTCATCGTGGAACCCCTTGATCAAGCGTAAGCCTGCCGGCCCGGAGATTCGCACGATGTCTTTCCATTTCTCATAGCGCTTAAGTAGCTCAAGCGGAAGGCGATCGAGGCTCTTGCTGGCTCGACGGTGCTCGTACACCTCCCACATGATCCCGCATACTATACCATATTAGATATAACTCGCTTCAAGCGGTACACCAGCGGCTGCCAAAAGCAAAGAATAGCCTTAGCAAACATCGTCGGGAGGGCACAGATTGGTTGCGGATCATCGTTGACCGCTCTGGAGTTTGTTGTTCCCAACATGCTAAACAGAGACGCAAGCTTGCGGGGAATGATGAGTGCGACGGGTTCGTTGTTTATCGGCATTGTGGGGGCGCTTCTGTTCTTGATCAGCGTCTTTTCGTTCAGTCAGCGGAATTGGAAAGGCGGCCTCGTGTGGCTGGTGGTCGGCGCCGGATTGATTGCGCTGCTGACCTATATGGACAAGCCGTCGGCGAATTTGTTTCCGTAAGGGACGAACAAAAGGGCAGGCTGCTTCGGGACGCTTTCAGGAACCGGGATTTGATCAGTGCTTCGGTGAATGTTTGTGTGGGTGGCGCTCACCGTCCGTTCGTTCGGCTCCGACATTGGCTCCGCGCGGAGTAAAGCGGGCTGCGTAAGCCTCTTGTTCCGGTAACCTGAGGAAGACGATGATTCCGGTATCCGGGTGTATCGTAAATGTGCCGGTACCTTTCAGCGTGTTATTACCAGACGGTTCCAGCTCCACCTGCACGTTGGCCTTCTCAAACCCATGCTGGATGGTCGCCTTGGCTTTGGCTCCATCAGTAGAAATCGCCTTATCGGAATGATCCGTGACATACAGCACCAGTACTCCGTCCTCGGCGACCAACTCCAGGTGATACGGTCCCGCGCTCAGCGATTGCCCGCCGTGGAGTGCCTTCACGGGGTCGGAGTGTTTCGCCGTGTGAGCTCCGACCGGCACTGACCCGAGCAGCGTTGCGCATAGAGCGAAGATCCCCAGCAGAGGTTTCATGGTCGGTTCTCCCAGAAAGCGAGTTTCATATCTATCGATGGGACGGATGGCGACCGTCAATGCTTCGGCGCATGATGATGGTGATGATGTTCGCCGTCGCTTTTTGAGGCTCCCTCCTGAGCTTTTTCACTTGGGTCGGGCTTGGGCTTGAGCGGCATGAAACGGGCGGCATAGCCGTCTTGATTCGGTAGTTTCATGAAGACGATGACCACGGTACTCGGCGTGAGGGAAAAGGTGCCGGAGCCCTTGAGCATGTTGTTCCCCACGGGGTGGAGATGCACCTGTGTTCTCGTCGATCCCGTCTCGATGGTTGCTTTGGCCAGACCGCCGTCTACGCTGATGGCGTTATCCGCATGGTCTGTAATGTACACCGTGAGGTCTTCATCCGTGGCGACCAGTTCCATATGAAACGGTCCGGTCATGCGCAATTGCCCGCCATGCGGAGCCTCGACGGATTCAAAAAATTCATCGGTATGGGCTCCGGCTGGGGACGAGAGCGCCAACATGGCGCCGACTACCAGACACGCAACGGAGTGATTCATGCTTCGCTCGCCTCCTAGCTTGCCGATCATTCAACGGTTCCCGTGAAGTGGCAAGATCTCTTCCGGTTCAACTGCTCAGTGTGCATGTGCTCTACTTGAGCAGATAGTCTGAAATGAGTGCGGCGAGTTCGGCCTGCTCGACGACTCCTTCGCGCGCCAGCAGCAGTTTACCATGAGCGAAGAAATGGGAGGTGGGATAGGTTTCAAATGCCTGAGTTCTTTTGATCTCACGGCACCGGCCGGGCACGTGCATCTTTGCCTTGCCGACCTTCAGATCGGGAAACTTGGCGGCGACCTCTTCCAGAATTGGGTCGTAGAGTTTGCACGGTTCACACGTCGCCAACCCGTACGCGACAATCGCCGCCGGCGCATGGGTGAACTCTGCATAATTGGCGTCACTGACGTCGAGAACGCTGCTCATGGATTAGGGGTTCCGAGCCTGTTCCAGCCGGGTTGGGCCAGAGTGCCAAGTGCTGAGTTTGAGAGAGACATCTCCCAACTCAGCACTCAACGCTCAGCATTGATTAGTTTAACTTAGAGAGCGCATCAAGGATTTCCTTGTCCTCGCGCGCCGTCTTGATCTCCTGCACTTTCACGTAGGCGACCTTGCCGTTCTTGTCGACGATCACGGTCGCACGCTTGGAGCAGTTCAGCGGCTCGAAATAGAGTCCATAGGACTTCGCCGTTGTCCGATGCACGTCAGACAGGAGGCGGTGCTTCAGGTCCAACGAGTCGGCCCAGGCCTTGTGGGAGAAGAAGCTGTCGCAACTGACGCCGAACAATTCCGCGTTAGCGGACTGGAACTTGGGGAAATCATCGGACAAACACTTGTTCTCTCCATGGCAGACGGGGCTCCAATCCAGCGGGTAGAAGCAGAGCACGACGCTCTTCTTGCCTTTGTAGTCGCTCAACTTCACGTCCTTCTGGTCTTGATCTTTCAGATTGAAGTCCGGTGCCGTATCGCCCGCCTTAACTTCCGGTGCCACGTCGCTCATCGCAAACCTCCTTCATTAAACTATCTGTATGGGTGATTGGTGTACTGAGGTCTCGAATTTGGGAGGACCCCACTATCTGTAGCCCGTAAACTTTGTAACCTGTGTTTCAAAAGCTTGTCAACGGCCCGAAAGGCCTAGGCGCAGGGCTGAAATCGATAACATATTGAGTGATCAAATGAATTACGCGCTTTGAAGTTCTCGAAATCCTAGCATCCGTCCAGCCGGTGCTGCAGTTCGGTAGTTCTTTATGTGAAGAGTACGACCAAGCAGAGGAAGATCGAGCGCTGTACCGACTTTGGGTGAATGGCCCACGCGCAGTAATTCGCCGGCTGATTCGGACAAGATCTCCTTGGCGGTCTTGTCGGGCAGCCCTTTGCTCACAAATAGTTCAATCTCATCCAGCCCGAATTTGGTCAAGCCTAGCGAGTAAGACCATATCTGCTCTGGTCGCGACGTGTCGTTGTGGACGATCGAAACATGATCGTCCAAGACAAAACTCGTCAGGGTCCGTTGTTGCCAGTCCGAGGGATTGACGTAGGCTTGTGTGATCACATCATGGGCCGTGCCCTGTGTCAGGAGAGTCAGACAACGGGCCAAGCGCGCGGCAAGCAGAACGGTATCAGGCATGTCTCGAGGAGAAGCGATGGAGGGTGCGACCGCACCCATGAGATCGTGTTCCCAGGATAGTTGCTTCATGATTTCGGCGACATGGCTCACCGGCAACGGCATCACAACATGAGCGGACCAGGGGCCATGTGTGGCCTGCCATGATTCAGCCGAACCATCTTCATGGCGGATGGCCAACGGCGCGCCATACTCCCGCTCATAGAGCATCTTGAGCTCATCGGTCGCCGGTGCGGTACCGCGATAGCCGATGAAGTACAACGGCGGCCGCTTGGCGGAAGGTTTGGGCGTCTTCTTACGAATTCTCATGTCAAAGTCCGCATCCCGTCGTTCGTGAAACCCATCTCGTAAATGAACGACGCTTCACTTCCCGGCTTTTTTCGCCTTGCGGCGATCATCCGGGTTCAACAGCCGTTTTCGCAGGCGCAGGTTCTGCGGGGTCACTTCGACCAGTTCATCCGCTCCAATATACTCCAAGGCGAATTCCAGCGTCATTTCGCGTGGGGGAGTGAGGACTAAGGCTTCGTCGGAGCCGGATGCCCGCATGTTGGTCAGATGCTTCTCCTTGCACACATTCACGTCGAGGTCTTCGTCTCGGCTGTTTTGGCCCACGACCATTCCCCGGTAGACCTCTACCCCCGGTCCGATAAACATGGCACCGCGTTCCTGAGTCATGAAGATGGCATACCCCGTACTGGCCCCATCTTCAAAGGCGACCAGTGAGCCATGCGGCGCCACGATGAGATCCCGTTCTTCCGCCGGTTCATACGCCACAAACACGTGGTGCATGATGACGGTTCCACGGGTTTTTGCAAGCAGGATGTTCTTGAGCCCCATGATGCCGCGCGTCGGAATGTGGTATTCCAGATGCATTTCACTGGTACCCACATCGGAATGAATGAGCCGCATATGCCGCATTTCACCTCGGCGTTTTCCGATCTCTTCGATGACCGTGCCCTGATAATTCTCCGGCACCTGAATCGTCAACTCCTCGTAGGGCTCCATGACGGTGCCGCTTTCACGATGAAGAATGACTTCCGGTTGCGAGACTTGCAGCTCGTACCCTTCCCGCCGCATCTGCTCAATCAACACGGCAAGATGAAGTTCGCCTCGGCCAGCCACGAGGAATCGATCCGCGCTGTCCGTCTCATTGACTCGCAGTGAGACGTTGGTCTCGAGTTCCTTGAAGAGCCGTTCACGCAGATGGCGTGACGTCAGGAATTTGCCTTCCCGCCCGGCGAAAGGGCTGTTGTTGACCGAAAAGGTCATCTGGACCGTCGGTTCATCGATCGACACGCGGGGTAGAGCGACAGGTTGGTCGGCATCCGCGATCGTGTCGCCGATACTCACGTCATCCAGTCCCGCTACCGCGACGATTTCTCCGGCTTCGGCGTGTTCCGTATCGGTTCGTTCGAGGCCGGAATAGACGGCCAGGTCAGAGACCTTGCCGGGGATCTGCGCGCCATTTTTCCCCAACACCACGACATTCTGCCGCCGGGCGATCGATCCGGATTGAATCTTGCCGATGCCCATCTTGCCTTTATAGGCATCCTGGGCCAGGGCTAAGACGAGAATCTGAAGCGGCGCGTCGGCGCGGATAGCAGGGGCAGGGATTTTCTCCAGCACGACATCGAGCAGCGGGGCAATGGCGCTCCCGGGTTTATTGACATCGAGCGTTGCGGTGCCTTTGATCGCCGACGTGTAAACGATGGGGAAGTCGAGCTGTTCGTCAGTCGCTCCCAGATGGACGAAGAGGTCGAAGGTTCGGTTGACCACGTCGTCGATGACGGCATCCGGCCGATCGATCTTGTTGATGACGACAATGGCCTTGTGCCCGAGCGAGAGGGCCTTGCGCAATACAAAGGTGGTTTGCGGCATCGGGCCTTCTTTAGCATCAATCAGCAGCAGCACACCATCTACCATGCGGAGCGTCCGCTCCACTTCACCCCCGAAATCGGCATGCCCAGGGGTATCCACGATGTTGATCTTCACCCCGTTATAGACGACGCTGGCATTTTTGGCGCGAATCGTGATCCCGCGTTCTCGCTCTTGGTCCATCGAATCCAAGATGCGCTCACCCATGTCGTCGATCTTGCGATGGACATGGGTTTGGCGAAGCAGCGCATCGACCAGGGTGGTTTTGCCGTGATCGACGTGGGCGATAATGGCGATGTTGCGGATATCGCTCCGACGGTCATGAGGGGCGCGTAAGGTCGTCATGATGAGGGTACTTCCGTAATGACAAAAAAAAGACGCCTCATCACGGAGGCGTCGGCAGAAGTATACATGAGCACCGGGCGTCTCACAAGCGATCATTCAGGTGACATTGACGGCGGAAGCTTGAGTTTTGGAGAGACGCATTGTAAGGTTTTGTTAACCTCAGGTTCACGTCTACTGGACTCCATACCCGATGCCGAATGACGGTCGATTCGTAGAGAGGGCTTTGCAACGGCCACGCCGCAGGCGCCGGTGGCTGATTGTCTTGGTCAGTTTGGTGGCCACCACCATTGTCGGCGCGACGACGATCGCGGGAGTCATTTGGCATTTTGCGCAAGATCTGCCTTCGCTCGACCTGCTCCAAAACTATCAACCCAGTCTGGTCACGACCGTCTACTCGGATGATCGCCGACCGATCGGACAATTCTTTATCGAACGCCGCATTCTGACGCCGCTCCCTGAGATTCCCAAAGCGCTGACGCAAGCGGTGATTGCGACGGAAGACGCGCGGTTTTTCGAGCATCCGGGGTTGGACGTGATCGGAATGTTGCGGGCGGCTTGGACCAACATTCGACATGGAGGCAAAAAAGTCGAAGGCGCGAGCACGATCACTCAACAGTTGGCCCGGTCGCTGTTTCTTTCGTCTGAACGCTCCTATGAACGCAAGATTCGGGAGCTGATTCTCGCCTATAAAATGGAGGTGGTCTCCGGCAAAGAGCAGATTCTCGAAACCTACTTGAACCAGATCTACTTTGGGCAGGGAGCCTATGGAGTGGCCTCGGCCGCTCAATCCTATTTCGGGAAAGACATTAGAACGCTGACGCTGGCCGAATCTGCGTTCTTGGCCGGATTACCCAAGTCTCCCAGCCGGTTTTCTCCCTTTACCGCGTATGAGCTGGCGAAGAAGCGGCAAGAGCATGTGCTCAGTCGCATGGAGGAGGTCGGGTTTATTACCGCAGCCGAGCGGGAAGTGGCCGCTCAGGAGAAATTGGATTTCCACCGACCTGGGAGCGAGCATCTTGCGCCATACTTCGTCGAATATGTCCGCCAATTGCTCGTCGCAAAATACGGTGAGTCGATGGTGTACAAGGGCGGTCTCCAAATCTATACGACCTTGAATTTGGAGATGCAGAAAGCGGCCGAAGCAGCATTCTTGAACGGGATTCGCGAGCTCGACAAACGAGAAGGGTGGCGAGGACCTCGACGAACAGTGGACTTGGCGACTGTCCAGCCCTCCCAGCCAGCCTCGACGGAGCAACCGCTGAAGTCGGGGAGTTTGGGCGAAGGGGTCGTTTTGAGGGTGGCAAAGGATCACTATGTGGTTCAGGTCGGGGCATTTACCGCGAAACTAGCGTTCGACGACATGGCGTGGGCGAAGCGGATTCTCAAAGGACAGGATCCCACGGTCGAGTTCGTCGTCAATCCCAATCTGAAGCAAATCCTGAAGCCGGGAGATGTCGTTGAAATCGGGATCAAAAAGCTCACGAAAGAAGGGATTCAGCTCACTCTGGAGCAGACACCGATCGTCGAGGGGGGGCTGATTGCAATCGATCCGAAAGGAGGCGCCATACGGGCGATGGTCGGAGGCTATGATTTTTCCCGCAGCGAGTACAACCGTGCGGTCCAGGCACATCGGCAACCTGGATCGGCGTTTAAGCCGCTGATTTATGCCACGGCGATGAGTCAGGGGTTGAGTCCGGCCACCCAGATTCTCGACGCCCCGGTCGTGTATGAGCAGGAAGAAGACGAAAAAATTTGGAAGCCCGAGAACTATGGACGAAAGTTCCACGGCATGGTGAGTCTCCGAGATGCATTGGCGCATTCGCACAATCTTGCGACAGTTCGATTGTTGGACAAGGTCGGAGTGAAGAACGTAATCGAATTTTCGAGATCAGTCGGAGTTACCAGTCCGCTCCCTGCCGATCTATCCCTGGGGCTTGGTTCGTCATCGGTCGGCTTGATGGAGTTGACGTCGGTGTATGGCGTATTTTTGAATCAGGGGAGTCGAGTGGAGCCTTTTGCCGTCAAATTAGTAAAAGATAATACCGGTAACACAGTCGAAGTGGTCGAATCCGAACCCCATGAAGTCATTGCCAAAGAGACAGCCTACCTGATCACCAACATGATGGAAGATGTCGTACAGAAGGGCACCGGGCAGGCCGCAAAAGTTCTGGATCGTCCGATCGCGGGGAAAACCGGCACAACAAACGACTACATCAATGCCTGGTTCATCGGTGGCACGCCGAACTTGGTCACGGGCGTGTACGTCGGGTTCGACGACCGCCGTTCGCTGGGGGAGAGCGAAACGGGGGCTCGTTCGGCGTTGCCGATCTGGATCGCCTTCATGAAAGAGGCCCTCAAACAGCTTCCCGTCGTGCCGTTCGAAATCCCGGACGGTGTGACCTTTGTAAAAGTTGACTCCTCGACGGGACTGTTGGAGTCGGAACAGGAAGGGGAAGGACAAAAGGGAACGGTGGAACTCTTTGCGAAGGGCAGCGAGCCAACCCAAGCGGCTCAACGTCGAGTGGATCCAACGGATTTCTATAAGCTTGATCAGATTCCCGAGGGACAACCGGCCGGAGAAGGCGGTTTCTAGCGTCTCCGGCTACGACGTTGAGTCTCGATACTCCTCATGCCAGGCCATTTGAATCGTTTCCAAAATCTTCTCGTTCGACTTCTTCGGGTCGTCCTTAAACTCCGGCAGCGCAACGATCCAGGCATGCATATCCGTAAAGCGCACGGTCAGCGGGTCCGTCTTGGGGTGTTCTTCCACCAACCGTATGGCGATATCTTCTACGTCTTGCCACTTGAGATTCATGGTTCCCTCATCTCTCGTCGTCCGTGAGGCAGGTGGTAATGGCGGTAGGTCTTCCTACGACACCTCGGATACCTTCTTTCCCTGCAGACTTTTCTTGAGCGAATTGTCCAGCATCACGACATTCAAGTGCTTCGCTGCTTGCTCAAGCACAGCCATGTGTGCACGGATGGGACGAGGATCCGTACCGTCCTTTGCAAGAGACAACTGAGAGAGTGCCGCACGAATGCCATCGCCTTCTTCCGGTGCAATCAGATGTCCCGCTTCGACGAGCGATTTGTCGGTCGTCTTCATCAACGCTTCGGCGTCCAGTCGAGCCTCGATCAGCTTCCGGGCGTTGATATCCTCCGTGGCAAACTTGAACGAATCTTCGATCATTCGCTCAACTTCCGTGTCCGAGAGTCCGTACGATGGCTTGACGTCGATCGACTGACTTTGGCCCGTCCGCATGTCCTTTGCTGTCACGTTCAAGATCCCATTGGCATCGATCAAAAAGGTCACTTCGATGCGCGGCACGCCTGCGGGGAGGGGCGGCACTTTGAGGCGAAATCGCGCGAGACTCCGATTGTCTTTGACGAGTTCGCGCTCGCCCTGCAGAATATGAATGTCCACTCCGGTCTGGCCGTCAACATAGGTCGTGAACATTTCTTTGGCGCTTGCTGGAATGGTCGTGTTCCGACGGATCAAGCTGCTCATGACCCCGCCCATCGTTTCGATGCCGAGAGACAAGGGCGTCACGTCCAAGAGCAACATGTCTGTCGTCCCGCCGCTCAGAATATCGGCTTGAACAGCCGCGCCAAGTGCGACAACTTCGTCCGGATTCAAGTGGCAATGCGGCGGCTTTCCGAACAGCGCTTCCACACGTTGCCGAACCAGCGGCATACGGGTCGAGCCTCCCACCAAGACGACTTCGTCGATGTCCTTCGATGTGAGCCCGGCGTCTTTTAACGCCATGCGGCAGGGAGCCAATGTGCGTTCGATGACGCCCATCGTCAGGGATTCGAGCTGATCACGTGTCAGCTCTCTGGTAAAACATCCCTTGTCTTCCGGTAACTCCACTGTGACCTCGGTCTTCAGCTCATCGGACAAGCGGACCTTGGCGCGTTCCGCCTCCAACCGAATCGCCTGCATGTGATCGGGGTAGTTTCCGACGTCGATCCCATGCCGGGTTCGGATTTCTGTGACAAACAGATCGACCAGCAGACGATCGAGGTCGTCTCCTCCGAGATGTGTGTCACCATTGGTCGCCAGAACCTCAAAAATGCCGTCTTTCAACTTCAATATCGATATGTCAAACGTACCACCGCCGAAATCATAGACCGCGATCGTGCCTTGCGTGTTTTTCTGAAGCCCATAGGCCAGAGAAGCAGCGGTTGGCTCATTAATGATGCGCAACACCTCCAACCCGGCAATGAGGCCGGCATCTTTCGTCGCCTGGCGCTGGCTGTCGTTGAAGTAGGCCGGGACGGTGATGACAGTTTTCGTGATGCTTTCGTTGAGGTAGGCCTCCGCACGCAGCTTCAATTCCTTGAGGATCATGGCGGAGATCTGCGGCGGTGAGTAGCTCTTGTGGCCGAGACGGATCCGAATGACGCCGCCGGTCTCGGTCAGATTGTATGGGAAATACGCCAGCTCGTTCTGAACATCGGCCAGTCCCTTGCCCATGAATCGCTTCACGGAGTAGACCGTCCGCTCCGGGTTCCGCGTCAGATGTTCTTTCGCGGGATCTCCGACAATCAAGCCATTGTCCGTCAAGGCGACGACCGAAGGCACCATCGTCCGGCCGTGACGGTCAGGAACGACGCAGGGCTGGCCGTCCTTCATGTAGGCGACCAGTGAATTCGTGGTGCCGAGGTCAATACCGACTATGCGTGCCATATCAAAGACGCTACAAGAGGTTTCCTTACTCGATTGTTGCAGCCAGATCGTCGACGATGTTGTTGATGTATGTCCGATGCGAGAGGAGATCGCGCATCTGTTTCAAGATGCGGTCCCGCTCGGCTCTCGCCTGGCTCGTGGCTTCTCCACGGTCCTGCAGCGTATCCCAGTCCGTAAACAGCTGCCGAAGTTGAGACTCCATTTCTTCCTTACGTTGCTCCAATGCCTGTTGTTCTGTCTGAAGCGCAGTGCGGAGACGATGACCATTGTCGGAGTCACGATCCGATCCCCGGTATTCCTCCAGGGTGTCCTGCAATTCCAGAATCTCCTCGAAGAGGTCGGCCGGGGGAGAGGTCCTAATGTCTTTGACCGAACCGGCTTCAAGACCCAAGAGATACTCAGCGCGTTGGATAGGGTCACGAAGTGTGCGATAGGCCGTATTAAGGACGGCGGCGTTGCTGAGGCTGATCGTCTGTTCCGTCGGACTCTTGGTCTGATAAAAATCTGGATGAAAGGCCCGGCTCAGTTCGTAGAATTTGGCTTCCAGTTGCTGCGGATCCAGTGAGAGACGCCGTGGAACCCCCAAACAGCTAAAGTAATCGGTGTCCTTCGAAACGGGCTGGACCTTCACACACCGCTCACAAAAGTATTCTCCCGACATCTCGGATTGGCAATGCCAGCACATGCTCCGTGCCATCTGCAGCTGGCGACGGGTATCGGGATGGGCCGGTGGTTGATTGTTATCCATGAGCAAAAACGGGCATGGCGCACGCACCATGCCCGGTCGGTTTCTCCTCCTCGTTTCGAATCAAGCTGAGAACGATTCTCCGCAGCCGCAGGTCTTGTTGGCGTTCGGGTTGATGAACTTGAAGTTCCCGCCCATGAGATCTTTTTGGTAATCCAACTGGGTGCCCTGGAGATAGATGGCGCTCTTGGCGTCGACGATCACTTTGACGCCGTCGTACTCATACACCTGGTCGTATTGTCCGATCTTGTCGTCAAAATTGATCGTGTAACTCAAACCCGAACAGCCGCCGCCTTTGACGCCCAGGCGAAGTCCGCCTTCCTCAATCCCTTGTACATTGACCAGCCGCTTGACTTCTTTCAAGGCCGCATCGGTGAGCGAGATGATCGGAGCCGGAGTCTCTACATTCGTGGTGTCCATGTGGCGCCCCCTTCATGGTGGTTACTTGGTGCCGGTCGGCTCCACGTCGGCCTTTTTCTGATAATCGGCTAACGCAGCTTTGATGGCATCTTCCGCCAGGACCGAGCAGTGAATTTTCACGGGTGGAAGATTCAGCTCCTGCACAATGTCCGTATTCTTGATCTTCTGGGCTTCCTCGATCGTTTTCCCCTTGAGCCATTCGGTGGCCAAGCTGGAACTGGCAATTGCCGAGCCGCAGCCGAAGGTCTTGAACTTCGCATCGACGATCGTATCGTTCTGCACCTTGATCTGCAGCTTCATGACGTCCCCGCACTCCGGGGCTCCCACCATGCCGGTGCCCACGCCTTCTTCGTCCTTCTTAAAGCTCCCCATGTTGCGAGGATTGTTGAAATGATCGACGACTTTATCGCTGTAGGACATAGTATCCTCCGAATTTGCGTTGTATGTGAGTTAGTGTGCCGCCCATTGGACGGATTTTAGGTCCACGCCTTCTTTCGCCATTTCATAGAGCGGAGACATTTCCCGCAGCTTGGTCACTACCTCAATAACCTTCTTGATCGTATAGTCAATCTCATCATCGGTGTTGAAACGGCCCAAACCGAAGCGGATCGAGGAGTGAGCGAGCTCGGTTCCGACGCCGAGTGCGCGCAACACATAGGAAGGCTCCAGTGTGGCCGACGTGCACGCCGAACCGGACGAGAGCGCGATGTCCTTCATGCCCATGAGCAGCGACTCTCCTTCGACGTAGGCGAACGAAATGTTGAGGTTGCCCGGCAAACGGTTCGTCGGGTGGCCGTTGAGATAACTGTCTTCGAGGGCCGCCATAATATCGGCCTGAAGGCGGTCGCGCATCTTCGTCAACCTGGCCGCTTCCGATGCCATCTCCTGCTCGCAGACTTCACAGGCCTTTCCGAATCCGACGATCAACGGTACCGCTAAGGTACCAGACCGCATACCGCGTTCATGTCCTCCTCCGTCCATCTGGGCCGCAATCCGTACGCGGGGATTCCTCTTTCTGACGTAGAGCGCACCGATTCCCTTGGGTCCATAAATCTTGTGGGCTGAAAACGACATGAGATCAATGCCCATGGCTTGTACATCGACGGGAATTTTGCCGACGCCCTGCGTGGCATCGCAATGAAACAGGATCCCTCTCGCTTTCGCGATCTTGCCGATTTCCTGGATGGGATTGATCGAACCGATCTCGTTATTGGCGAGCATGACCGAGATCAGGATCGTCTTATCTGTGATGGCCTTCTCGACATCTTGCGGATTGACCATCCCGTTTTTGTCGACCGACAAATAGGTTGTGGTCGCCAGTCCCTTGGCTTCCAGGGACTTGGCCGTATCGAGCACCGCTCGATGTTCCGTGGTTGCGGTGATGATGTGGGTGCCTTTTTCCTTGTACATCTCCAAGACGCCCTTCAGGGCCAGATTGTCCGATTCAGTGGCACCGCTGGTGAAGACGATCTCTTTTGCGTCGGCCTTGATGAGCCGCGCAATCTGTTTGCGGCCCAGCTCCACCGCTTCTTCTGCCGCCCAGCCAAAGGCATGATTCCGGCTGGCGGCATTGCCGAACTTCTCGGTGAAATACGGCAGCATGGCTTCCAGAACTCGTGGGTCCATGGGGGTAGTGGAATGATTATCGAGGAAAATAGGAAACTTCATCGTTCAACTCCTTGTGCTGAGGGAGACTGGATCGTAATAAGGGGTGTGCCGCCCATCATGTCTTCCAACGTCATATTGTTCAGTAACTGGTGGATGCTGCCTTGGATCTTCAGCAACGGTGTGCGGATGTTACAGTGCTCGCGCTGCATACAGAATTCGCCCTCTTTCTCATGCGAGCAGTCGGTGATACCGAGAGGGCCCTCGATGCTTTCGAGGATCTGTGCGATTGTGATTTGTCTGGCACTGCGTGCCAGAAGGTAGCCCCCCTTCGGGCCATTGTGACTTTCGATCATGCCGTTCTTTGAGAGGACCTGGAGGACCTTCGCCAACAATTCCAATGGAATGTTATATTCCTCGGCGATCTCTTTCGTATTCACAACTCTGCCCGGGGTGATATCTCCGAATTGCACAGAAGCGATGTGTTGGAGTGCCATCAGTGCGTAGTCAGCTTTTTTTGAAATCTTTAACATCTCCATTGCCGATAACTTAGATCGGAGACTATAA
>CAZNBG010000002.1:0-8460 GCA_964570915.1 uncultured Nitrospira sp.
CCGCCAACTGGGTCGCCGCCCCACTCTCCAGCCACTGCTCAGACGGCCCAACCCACAGCACCCGTGGCTGTCGAACGTTTGGGAACGCCTGCAGCAAATCGAGGGGAATCTGAATGGTCGGGTACGACTGCCGGACAATCGCCACGGCATCACGCATTTGGCCGAGGAGCTGTTCATCCGTGTCTCCAAGAAATCGGATCGTGAGATGAAACGAATTCGATTGTCCCCAGGTGACACGGATATCTTTCGAGGGATACAGCACGAGCCGTCGTTTGAGATCTTGCTGCACTGTGGAGAGTCCTGTTCTGACCTCATCGTCGGTTTCCACGGCAAGGAATGCGCGAATCATGTCCTGCTCCTGTCAATCAACCATCGACGAAGCACATCCAGAGCTGCCTGGGCAGCACGCTGTTTAATGACGGATCGGTCCCCATGGAATCGCCATTCCTTGGTGATCGCGCCGCCGCTGCCATCATCGAGTCCGATATACACCAACCCGACGGGTTTCGTCTCCGTCGCACCTCCGGGTCCGGCGATGCCCGTCACACTCAACGCCACGGACACACCCGCCCGTTCACGCATTCCCTTGGCCATAGATGCGGCAACCTCCCGGCTCACCGCTCCATATTGACCGATGATACTTGCGGGAACTCCGAGCATCTCCGTTTTCGCCTGGTTGCTGTAGCAGACGACACCCCGATCAACATAGGCCGATGATCCCGGCACCTGTGTAAGGCGGTGTCCAATCAGACCTCCAGTGCATGATTCGGCAACCGCCACTGTGCGCTTCTGCTCGCGCAACATGCGGCCGACCACCTCTTCCAGCGTGTCAGACCCTTCTGCATAGATCCACTCGTGCAATCTCGCACGAACCGCTGTGACCAGCAAAGAAAGCCTCTCCTCTTTGATGGGACATTGTGCCTTCGTTGTCAGAGACACCAGCACTCCGGTCGGCGAAGCGAGCAAGCCCAACGCGACCGGGGTCCGTCTTGTCATCAGTCCGTGTAACTTGGCATCCACGTCGGCCTCCGGTAATCCCCACGTGTGAAAGATCACCCGTGTAATCCGATGGGGAGGTGGCTGTTTTGATCGATCGGCGGGAAAGGTCAAGAACGGGAGAACCGACTGCTCTACCATCGCACGCATCTCACTCGGAACACCGGGTAATGCCATGATACGTGTCCCCCGCCACAACAGCGCGAAACCCGGTGCGGAACCCACCGGGTTCGGCAAGACCACCGCATGGGACGGAATGAGCGCCTGTCGTAATTGTCCACGATTCGGTATTCGCCCCCACTGAGCCAGCCGGGCTCTCATACCGTCGAGCGCCTCTTTACGGCGAACCAGTCGGGAGCCGGTGACCGCTGCCACAGCTTCCCTTGTACAATCATCGACTGTCGGGCCTAGTCCTCCAGTGATGATGACGATACCAGCCCGGCGGCAGGCCGTCTTCAGCACATCTGCAATGTCCGACTCATCGTCTCCGACGATCGACTTAAACTTGACTTCGATGCCGATCGCCGCCAGCGAGTCGGTGATGAACATCGAATTGCTGTCAGACCGGCCTCCCACCAGAAGCTCCGACCCGATCGCTATCGTTTCAGCAAGATGAATGCGGTCCGATGCAGGAGACCTTCGCATAGCCGGTCGCCGCCTCTACTCTATTTGCCCAAAGTCGAGCGAAAAACGAACCTCTCCACCGGTTGCCGGGAACACGGTAAGAATTGTCTGCGCCCTTGGATCAAAATCGGTGTACCCGAATGCGGCGACCACTTTGGCCTGAAACTTCGGCGATTTGGGCCAGACCGCACTCCGACTGGCCTGGCCATCAACTCGCACGGTAACCGGCTTGATAATCTTTCCTCCTTGATCGAGCACCATATAACTGTTCATCGCGAAGGAAGGGCTATCTCCGAAGATGACGGTGTTGACGAGCATCGTCGGAGCCTCCACTACTTGGGCGACATCAGCCGCGCTCGGTTCAAGCCCTCGTAACGCCATGTGTGTCGCCATAACGGACAATCCTCCGAGCTTCGTGATCAGGAAACCGCCGGTGTGCAACTCATCAGCACCTCCAAAGCGCGTATAAAACGTTTCGGGCGGCTGATGTTGTGCGGCCGCTTTGGTTCCCCGGTCAAGTGCGGCCTGGATTTGCGCTTGTGCTGGGTATACCTCCATCGCAGCCGAGGGACACACGAGGCCAAGGACACAGGCGCCAGCAACCCCCATAGAGCCATACCAAGCGGAGTTCATGCGATTGCGACTAACAGAACCCTCGTAGCCTGTCAATGGATGCGCCCGTCTCCCGTTGACAAGGCCGAAGGGGAAATGCTAAACGAACAAAAACTGAGGAAGTGTTTCTTGCCACTCTACTAAAGGAGCTTTGAATGTCGACTCCGGACACACCCCCCGCCACACCAACGCCTCGGCGGCAATATGTCAACTTCGTATTTTACAAAGTGGATCCCGCATGGCGGCGCCTCCCGGAAGATGTGCGCACCCAGGGCAAACAGGAGTTCCTGCGCGCCGTGGAAGATTTCAGCGGCAAGGTGCTCGTGGTCCCCTATTCCACCGTCGGTATCCGGGGCGACTGCGACTTCATGCTGTGGCGTATCAGCTACGATCTGGAACTGTTCCAGGACATGGGCACCAGGATTCTTGCCTCCGGCCTCGGACAATACCTTTCAACTCCGTATTCCTATTTGGCGATGACCAAGCGTTCCGTCTATGTCGACCACCATGCGCACGCAGGGCAGGAAGGAAAGCGGCTCACAGTGGTGCCGGGGAAGGGCAAATACATCTTTGTGTATCCATTCCTCAAGACCCGTGAGTGGTTCCTGCTCACGAAGGCCGCGCGGCAGGGCATGATGGACGAGCATATCGAGGTAGGACATCGGTTCCCGTCCGTCAAGCTGAACACGACCTATTCATTCGGCTTAGACGATCAAGAATGGGTGGTGGCCTTTGAGAGCGACAAGCCTGAGGACTTCCTGGACTTGGTAATGGCGTTGCGAGAGACGGAAGGATCACGGTATACTTTGCGGGATACCCCGATCTTCACCTGTATCCGTCGGAGCCTTAAGGAAACGCTCGATACGTTGGGGGGCTGAACAACGCGAGGAGCCGAGAGCCTCCACGACTCTTCGGTTTCACCATCATCCGTACTGCTGAACGGCTTTCGGTCATCCGATCGAAGGCCGTTGCACTTTGTGCGCAATGCCTCCGAAAACAGACCGCCGTGCCGCTTGCTGATGGTCATCGCACTGTTCTAGGGCCTATGTTTTGTGGCATCGCCGAGTCTTGCCGCGGGCTCCTGAGAAATACGGGGACCAGCACGGCAGGCCCGCTTTGACAGCCTGACGAGCCCTGTGTTACCTCTACGAGGTACCATGATGCCAGGAAGGACCTCGCATGGCTGATACAACCGCCCTTTATGCCTTACGTTTTCCTGACGGCTCTCTGAGCCTTTACATCGATGAACATTATGCCCAAGATCGAGGCATCGACCCTTCACGACTGGTGCGGGTAGAAATCCCTCGGGAAATGTTCATCAGCGGCACTGTTCAGGACATTCGTGAATATGTTGCGCTTCAACTCGAACAACATCAGCAACCGCAGGCCGGGACCGCCTAAATCCACTGGTGTTGGCGTATGTGCACGATGCGTACTATGAATCACCGCTTCATCAAGAACTCGACCTTCACAATCTGATCAGGACACCATGGCGCCAGCACTGATTTCGCTGCCTCTTACGACAGAGATGATTGAGGAAGTGGTCGCCGGCTTGTCGATACAAGGCCGCATTATTCTCAGGCTTTTGCTGTTGCAGTATCTTGACGTCACGCACGAAGAGATTCTCTTCATGGTTGCGGATCGACCTGACCCTCGCTGTGTCTCGGGGAAAAAACCCGTCACCACGATGACACAGGAATCAATCACGGCAATGGTCGATCGACGGAACGAGTACCGCAGACGGGCCCGACTTCGCCGTGAGCGAACGTGGCTTCAATGTGTCGCTCTCCAGAATTTCGTCCGTAGGGCCGATGCACTGGCCGCCCGCGCCGCTGTGCTTCTTGCCGTTCGCGGAGTTCCTCCCGATAGAATTGAAGACTTTAAGGCACGCGCTCGTTCTGCCGTCCCATCAACGACGTTGCGGTTATTGGAAGGAGGGTGGGACAAGAACGAGATTACCGCGGAGGAATACCAGAAACATCGTTTGGTCGTCGAAATGCAGACCCAACTTCGCTTTGCCGAACGGTTCAGAAAGCGCCTCGCTCTTGCGGAACGTGAACGCCAGACATCCGATCAGACGACGTTGCAGGACCATGAGATCGGCCATATTTGGGGCATTCCAGCCGGTACCCTCGCGGCCAGGAAGGTAAAATTTTTGTCCCAATACCTCCTCGCCATCCAAGCCAAATGTTCCGGATCGCACGCAGTCGAACCCCACAGTCCTTCCCCGGATCTGTGGAAGGAGACCCTGCGCGTGCTCTCTCACACTCACATTGAACGATCGATCGCCACCTATGACGGGCTTGAAGGGACTGAGTCCGCCTTGATCGAAAAACTGGGACTCTATGCGGTAATTGGTATACCGGAAGCGGTTGAGACGAAATTGTGGAATTCGCTCGTATACGGAGCCAGTTCCAACGCCGTACATACCGAAACGACCAGAACGTTGTTCGGTCTCCAACGGCTAGTCTCGATCCAAAATGATGTGGACACGAGCGACGAGGCGCTCGATGAAGAGCTACTGAAGCGGTCGACGCCGGCACCCAAGGAATCCGATGAACTCCCCTCACGAACGGGTGACGTGGCTCAAGGTGAACTGACCGACTTACAACGGCATATTCTTCACAACTTTTTTGGAGAGGACGTCAGCGGCAGGGCCTCCGACAAATGGTAAACTTTCAGCCTTGCCAATCGCCAGCAGTTCGGTATAATTGCACATCAATGATGACGACACAGCCTGCCAACCGACAGTCTCTTCTCGCTTGGGCGGTCGTCCTGCTTCTCCTCTTGCCCATCTATTCGTTCTCTCCCGTGGTACTCGGCACTACGACTCCGGCGGAGGCTGCCAGCCTGATTGAAATCGCGGAGCTCTTGGCACATCCTGAGCTCTACGACCGTCAAGATGTCGTGGTCACCGGAAAAGTCATGAACGTGCAGTTAGCCACGAATCGTCAAGGCCTGCCTGCCTATGGATTTCTGCTGCAAGACCATGCGGGAACGCTGAAAGTCGTCAGCCTCGGACAGCTGGAGGTCCGTGAAGGTGATCAAGTAATCGTCGAAGGTGTCTTCAGCCGCCTCCGCCAAGTTGGCCGTACGATTGTGTATAATGAGATCAAAGCCCTCTCCGTCACGCCTCTGACCCGTTTGAACCCTGATCTCGTCGGTTGATCGCTCCCCCCTTCCTTTCTTCAGACCTTCGCATTCACATCACAGGCGATTGCATTTTTGGATTCAGCATCTACAATGTGGCTTCATGAGCAGGTTGAATCTTTGCGTGCTGACGTCGGCAGTCCTCGGAATTGTATCGTTGATGGGTTGCAGTACACCCGCACAAGTCAGGGACTATCCGAATCAACAGCAGATGGTCGGACAATCCAAGTCGACGATCCTGTCCTGCGCGGGCAAGCCCGTGGAGGAACGAACTGAAGACAAGTGGACATTCCTTCGATACTATCGAGAAGCGCCGATCCTGGAAGAATCACGGCCGGTTGGGAAAAGCAGCTTTGCCACTATTCGCCATGGCTGCTGGGCCACCGTTATTCTGGCAGATGACCGGGTCGTTGATGTTCATTACCGATTTGTTCCTCCAACCTTTGACGCCTCCAATGATTGTGAAGAAATTTTTGACCTGTGTATCCCGTAACGTTCGTCAATGCTTGCGCTCAGTCGGTTTTTCTCCATAGCCCAAAATCGGCAATCGGGAAGCGTTTGGAACCATGACTCTCACACGAAGCTGGGCATTTTTGATCGCTCATGTTCTTTTGTTCAACTTCATCATGTGGCCCAGTGATGCGCCGGCATTGGAAAAATACGGGCGCCCGCTTCCCTCTATGGAAGATGCACGCGGACGAGAAGCAGAAGAATCGCTCTTCGCCGGCTATCTCCTCACCGGTGTGTTCGCTTCAAATCCCTCCTTTGCCGCCAGACCGGATAACACAGGCCTTGTGGGCCTACGGCATATGCTCCATCTGGAAACCGATCTCTACAAGCAATATCTCACCTTTTATACGGATCAGAACTTCTTCTCCGATCGCACCAACGGCTGGATTGAGTTGAGTGAATGGGACGGCACCTATGCCTTGACCGGTGTGCTTGGCCATGTCAACTGGCGTCTGCAATATGAACGCGATGCGCCGATCGACCGTAAAGGCATCACGCAGGAATATGCCGATGGACTCGTGACGGCCAAATTCCAGGCGGTTCAGGATCTTCCGGGATGGCAGCACCGCTTTCCAAATCAAAATCTATCCGTCTATGCCGGGGCAGGCTGGCTCTTTCATAACAATAACTACTTCGCGAGGCCTGACAATTCCGGTCGAGCCCTCTTTCGGTATGTCGCGCACGCCGACCTGGATCTCTATAAGAATAAGATCGTGCTGTACGGCGACGTGAATATGTTTACAGACCGGCAGGCCGGCAACGCGGTCAATCCAACGGAATTGGATTGGATCATCGGGCTCGCCGCTCGCTGGCAGAACGTGGAATTGGCTGTGTATCATGAACAGGACCAGCCATTGGACCGAGAAGGGTTGGTGCAAAAATATCTCGCGGTCCAGCTGCGTTTCTCCTTTGACATGTCGAAACGACAGCTCGGCATCGGGATGGGGAAACCAGCGGCAGCCGTTCAATGAGGCAATTTGAGGGCCCAATTCAAGAGCCGATCCGAAATGCGATCAGGAAGCATATTCGCCATCAGGGCGCGGAACTTCGCGTCCGCTCCTACAAGATACCGTGTTCTTGGAGAAGGTGCCGTCAACGCCGATTCAACCGCCTTTGCGACGGCCTCCGGAGCGATCGCTCGCTTCGAGGCTTGTCCGACCACCTTTCTAACCGCGGCTATCATAGGTTTATAGAGCGCGCGAAGCTCACTCTCGATTTCCGCTTCTCGTTCTGCCGCCTCGATGGCCGACTTGTTCCAAATAGGCGTTGCAATCGCACCCGGCTCAATGATGGAGACATGAATACCCCATTGCTGGACTTCCAGGCGTAATGCATCGGTAATTGCTTCCAGCGCGAACTTTGATGCCGAATACGGTCCCATGAGCGGCATGGTTGAGAGGCCGGCGATAGAACCCATGTTGACGATTCGTCCTCGTGCCTGTCTCATTAATGGGAGAAACGTCTGAGTGATCGCGACCTGCCCAATGACGTTGACTTCGAGCTGTTGCCGGAGGTCCGGAATTGGAACCGTTTCCACGGGCCCAACGACCGCGATACCGGCATTGTTAATCAGGCCAAATAATCCAACATTTGCAACTGATTCAGAAACTAATACTTGAGCTTTTTCAATAGTTGAGGGATCTGTCAGGTCCAGCTCAATCGGTATCAGCCGATGGGAACACTCTTTTTGAAGAGCTGCGCCATCCTCAGGCCTCCTCACCCCTGCAAACACCCTAAATCCCAGTCGATCAAGATGGCGCGCGCAAGCCGCTCCAATTCCTGTGGACGCTCCAGTGATGACCACCGCCCGATTGTCCCCGCTCGACATGCTCCCTCCATGAATCTCGACGACAAAACCATAACAGGTTTCGAGTGTCTCCAGCTATACGTGACATGGTTTTCCATATCCATTCGGTGGACACCGGCCTTGGTCTTTGGCTATCATCAAGAATCTTCTCGGCGGCGCTCCGGAGTAGGAGCTCAGTTTGGCGGCGTAGCCGACCTGTAGAATTACCAAATGCGTTTTTGTAGACAATTACGGAAACCCTGAAATTTCTCTGGACCCGCATAAGTATCGTATCGACAAAACCTTTCAACTCACGGCCGTTTGCCTAACTCGGAGGGGCTGCGATCGACTTGCAGCCGATGTGTAGCCCTGAGAGAATCACGCGCGCGAAAGATCCGGATACCATGAAGCCGATGTGGACCTTCCTGTCGAACACCCTCTCGTGGTGGCTGGTCATAGTACTGTTGATCGCAAGCCACGACATCGCAATAGCGTCACCATCTGACGACGAGAAGGCACACACCATCGTCCACATGCTCGATTACATCGCTGTGGATTACCCGGAGTTCGTGCGGGATGGCAAAGTGGTCAATGCCGATGAATATGCGGAGCAGCGAGAGTTCGCCATTCAGGCCATCACGCTTCTCGGCAAGCTGTCCGCCGTGCCCGAGCAACCGGTGCTGCTGCAGCAGGCCCAGGGACTGCTCGCGCAGATCGAGTCCACAGCATCGGGAAGCGAAATTGCTGCGCTCGCCAGCCGCCTGCGACTCGACGGGATTCAG
>CAZNBG010000002.1:8470-15460 GCA_964570915.1 uncultured Nitrospira sp.
AGGCATGGAAACTGAGTGTGATGCCACGACGGACTCCCGATCTCCAGCAGGGCGAAAGGCTGTTCGCACAGCACTGCGCCGCGTGCCACGGCACGCATGGTCGTGGCGATGGGCCGCTGGCCAAGGGCATGGACCCGCCGCCTCGCGATTTACACGACGAGGTGCGCATGCGCCAGCGCAGCTTGTATGGCCTCTACAACACCATCACGCTTGGCGTGGGCAGCACGCCGATGCGCGCCTTCACTGAATTTTCCGAGGCCGATCGCTGGGCATTGGCCTTCTTTGCCGGCAGCCTGCGTGCCAATGCCGAAGTCGTGGCACAGGGCGAGGCATTGTGGCGGCAGGGCGAGGGAAAAGTGGCCTTCGATAGCCTTCGCACCCTGGTGATAAAGGCCCCTGGTGAGCAGGCCTCCACCGGCTCGACGATAGACGCCGTGCGCGCCTACCTGACGCAGCATCCAGATGCGCTGCAGGCCATCGCCCAGACACCGTTGGCCTTTTCTCGCACTAAGCTTGAAGAGGCATCGCAGGTCTATGCAACGGGCGATCGAGATGCTGCGCGGCGTCTCGCGATCGCGGCCTATCTTGAAGGGTTCGAGCCGGTGGAGTCAACACTGGATCATGTGGATGCCCCGCTGCGTCTGGAAATCGAACGCGAAATGATCGCGTTACGCGCGGCCATCGGCGAGGGTCGACCGTCCGAATCCGTGAAGGCGCAGTCGGTGAAAGTGATGGCGCTCCTCGATCGCGCCGATGCTGCGCTGGCCGGCAACACGCTGTCACCGAATGCGGCCTTCGCGAGCTCCCTGGTCATCCTGTTTCGCGAAGGCTTGGAGTCGATCCTGGTGGTGTCGGCCATCGTGGCCTTTGCCGTCAAGACAAAGCGGCATGACGCCTTGCCCTATATTCATACCGGTTGGATCGGCGCCGTGTTGTTGGGCGGCATGACATGGGTCATCGCCAGCTACACACTTCACATTTCTGGTGCCAGCCGCGAATTAACCGAAGGCATCACGGCATTGCTGGCCGCGGCAATGTTGCTATACGTGGGCTGGTGGCTACACAGCCGCTCGAATGCGCAAGCCTGGAACCGCTTCATCCGCGAACAGGTCAACGTCGCGCTGGGCAAGCGCACGCTGTGGGCGATGACCGGTGTCTCGTTCCTCGTCGTGTACCGCGAGATCTTTGAAGTCGTTCTGTTCTACGAAACACTGTGGTCGCAGGTCGATGCCGATGGGCATGGTGCAGTACTGTGGGGCATCGTCGCCGCGGCGCTGCTCCTGGTGTTGGTCGGCGGTATGATCCTTCGCTACAGCGTCCGTCTGCCGATCGGACCGTTCTTCACGGTCTCCTCAATCCTTCTGGCCCTGATGGCCGTGGTCTTTGTCGGTAACGGCGTGGCGGCGCTCCAGGAAGCGGGAGTCCTGGAGACGACGACCGTGCGCTTCATCTCGCTGCCGCTGTTGGGCGTCCACCCGACCGCGCAGTGCCTCGTGCTACAGGCGCTGACGCTGGCGTTGATCGCCGGTGGGCTATGGTCTAACCGAACGAAGGCTACATGACACGCACGAGCTTGCCATCATGCTTTGCGGTCTATTCCGGATGCTGCGGACATCTAAAACAAATAGGCATTGTGTCAGACACTAGCCGAGAGAGTTATCGGCAATCATGTAGATTTGGATTCCTTGTCGGACCAAGGTTGCATCTTTGCCAGCCACGCTGCCGCGGCGGCCGGCGTTAGTGCTCCCACCGCATTCACCAGCGAAAGCGCCCCAACCAAGTTATTCTCGGCATCCACGACCGGAATATGGCGGACGCGATGATCTACCATGGTACCTATCGCATCGGCCAAGATAGCATTTTCGCGGCACCGAATCGCCGTGCGCTTTCCGATCAGGTCATACACAGGGGTCGTACCATGGTGGTCTCCACAGGCGAGCGCGAGATTCGCCACGTCGTATTCTGTCAGTGCGAAGACCGGCTCGTTGTCCCGGCAGACAACCAGGATGGCCACGTCATGCTTGCGCAGAATAGTGGTCGCCTGTTTGATAAGGATTGAGGTATCCGCCTGGGCAACCTCGCAGGTCATGATGTCTCGAACCAGACGGTCTTCGCCCGGAAGAACTCCGTATGCCTCATCATTGGTCGATTCTCCTGCAATGCCGGAACGACGGCGAGGGGCAACCGTGAGCATGGAGGACCAAGAATCGGCGTCTCCAAATGATTGTACCGGGGCTGTCACGTATGGGCGAACCATTTATTGGTGCTTCCCAAGGCGCTCGAGTGGCCCAAGACTTGGCTTGTGCTACGGTTTTCTGGGAATCGATCGGATGGACAGGGCATGATCCTGGGCATTGATCTTTGCCTCGACCTGATCCCCTTTCCTAATTTCTCCCACCATCTTGGTGGTTTTATCCGTATGTAATCGGACTTCTTTCCCGTCCTTGATCTTGACAAAATAATTTCCCTCTTCGACTCGAAATAGTTCGCCTTTGATTGTCTTGCCTTCGCCCATCCGGGAACTCCCTTTCCCCTCGTTTACATTCTGTTGCTTGTCATCATCCGATTGAAAGCCTTTTTGAGCGTCGGTTAAGGAGTCGGTTTTCATCACATCTCCGGGTCCGGGTGAATGCTCGGCATGGGCTCCGCCTGGCATCCCCAGAGACAACAAGACACCACACGATAGGACTGCCACGACTTTACAGATTGCTCGCATGGGAACCCTCCTCTGATTCGAGACATTCCGATGTTAGGAGCCATCAGGTTGACCACATCACCGTTCAATTCATCTACGATCGTCTCTACTCCCATGAGGTGCTATTGAGAAACGTAGGTCGAGCACAAGACCGCACATTAAACCGACCGCTTTCTCCGGCGAGACCATAAAAAACCTCCTTGGTCATAGTCACCGCTTCTACTACAGCGTATGCCGCTCGGAGGATTTATTGATCTAGGACTTTCCCTCATTTTGCGGTTGAGTTTTTGTTGTGCACACAAAGGATGTCTTGTCCATCTTGAGACATCACGTCTTACCGGCCATACCTCACACTCCGCCGTGGTGAGGAACGGCGCACAAACGCCCGCATAGATTCGTCAGGTGGTTACGTCCGCAGGCACCAGGAGGGTCTGTATTTTGCACAACCAAATAACGGTCCGCCGAGATTCAGTTTCATGAAGGAGGATTCCTATGAAAATACGACGGACCTGCACATGCCTATTGATCGCTGGAGGGTTACTGTTGTTAGCCGATGGCACGGCCCAAGCCGGTCAATCGAAGAGTGGATCTCAATCCGATAGTACCCTGGGGAGTCAATCAGGAAGTCCTAGCGGGTCGAGTGGATCCATGAAGCAAGGTCACGAACCATCCACGAAGAAGGGACATGAGCCATCCAAGGGTTCAATGAAACAAGAAACCAATGAACCCAACAAAGAGCGGCAGGACCCATCGGATAGTCCGCGATGTTTCGGACCACCGCCGTCTGACAGCAAGGATGATTCGCCCGCGACACTAAAAAAGGAGCACTCGTCCTGACACTCGAACATCCCGTGATCGCAGCGAACGTCAACGCAGCAGTGACCAAAAGAAGGACTCTATCGGTGGCCTTGTTGCGGCCTCCTGACTGTTAACCGGGGAAATGAAGAACCCCCTGCCGCTCATGATTGAATCGCAGCAGACCATGGCGGATCAGGGAATCCCCCCAGACAGTTAAGACGTGCTGGGGAGCGGCTGCTTGGCAAGCACGGCACGATGAATTGCCATATACAGCTCTTCCGTGACAGATTCTTTTGAGACGAAGGCGACAGCGCCGGCCTCTGCCATTGCCTGGATAATCTGACGATCGCCTTGGACAGACAACGCGATCACAATCATCTCAGGGTGGGCTTTAAGAATTCGGCTCGTGGCCGTCACACCATCCATTACCGGCAGATTGACATCCATGATGATGACGTCCGGCCGCAGTTCTCCCGCCAAATCGACAGCCTGCTGCCCGTCGGATGCCTCTCCAATGACGCGAAGGTTCTCGTGCCCATCAAGGAGGCTTTTGATCCCTTGGCGAACCATGACGTGATCATCAACCAAAATCACACGGATCGGCGCCGGTTGCTGCGAGGGCTGTGTCCCAAGTCCCGAGCCTAGATCCTTCCGGTCTACGCGGCTTTGTCGTGGACCTTCGTCGCGACACGTATCGTGCGGCTCGGGTGTTGCCGCTTCGGGCCAATAGGGCAGCCCCATGACGACCCGCGTTCCACGACCGGGCGACGAATCGATCTCCAACCGCCCTCCCATGGCCATCATTCGTTCATTGATGCTGAATAGCCCGAACCTGGAAGATGCCGAATCCGGAGCGGCGGCCATCGACATATGATCGAACCCCTGCCCATTGTCCGTGACGGCTATACGCAATTCTGTGGAAGTGTTGTCCACTTCAATCTTGGCGTGATTCGTCCCTGCATGCTTCAGGATATTGAGCAATAGCTCTCGAACGGATTGAAAAACCAAAATTGCCTGATCGTCCGGCAAATTGAGACGGTCCATCCCCATCTGCACCTCCACGGTGAGCCCGCGGGTTTGCATGTGCTCGGACAGCCATCGAAGCGCGTGAGACAATCCGAATTCTTGTAGGGCCGGAGGAGCGAGATCGGCGATGAGGGTACGCGTATACCGCAGGGATTCGTCCAAGATCTGATCGAGTTCTGCGACAAGCCGCTTCCCAGGCTCCTTGGTCACGCACGTCGAAGCCTGTCGCAGCTTCATGCGCCCGGCAACGAGCAGTTGGGCCAAATAGTCGTGGAGGTCGCCGGCCAGCTTGCGACGTTCCCGTTGTTCCGTCAACGTCAAATCGCTGGCGAGCGCGCGTAACCGCTCCTGGGAAAGCACAAGTTCTTTTGTCCGCGTTTGCAGCGCTGCGTGGGCCATTCGATTGTCGTTGCGCAATCGCCTCTGTTCGAGCACGCGTTCCACGGCGGATCCCAATCGATCGATACGATCCTTCATGATGTAGTCCGCTGCGCCATGGCGTAGTAAGGCCACGGCTTGCTCTTCACCGATGGATCCGGACACAATGACAAAAGGAATATCCACCTGGAGTTGCTGCAGCCAATCAAGCGCGGTCAGCGCATCAAAGGAGGGCATCGTATTGTCGGAGAGAATCAGGTCATACGGTCGATTCACACATTCCAGAAATTTCTTTTCCGTATCGACCCGTTCCCAGATGGGGTCGAAACCGGCACGCGCCAGCTCACGCACCATCAATTCAGCGTCCGTTTCCAGATCTTCCAGCATCAAGACGCGCAGCGGCAGAGCCATACGACCTCCTCATTCACCTGGCCGGTTCAAGACTTTGCTCACGATCACCCGGGCCCCTGATTCAAGACCAACCAGTAGAGATTCAGCTGCCTCACGGCCTCGACAAATTGGTGAAAGTCCACCGGCTTCACGATGTAGCTGTTGACACCCAACTTGTAGCTTTCGATCACGTCCTGTTCCTCGCGCGAAGATGTCAACACGACAACCGGGATCGACTTCGTCCGCTTATCGCTCTTGCAGCGGCGAAGGACTTCCAATCCGTCGACTTTCGGCAGCTTGAGATCCAAGAGAATCAATCGCGTTTGCGCGCAGAGGTTGCGCTCGACATAATTGCCCTGACTGAATAGACAGTCCAAAGCTTCCGCTCCGTCGCGCACCACATGGATCTGGTTGGCGAGATGATACTGTTGAAACACCCGGATGGTCAGCTCGACGTCATCCTCATTATCCTCGACCAACAAAACCGTAATGTCTTCCGGTACTGTCATGTTCATGAACCCTTTCAAGCGTAAATTAGAACGTGGCTCCCTCGTTCAGCCGTCCTTCAGCCCACACTCGTCCTCCGTGGCGTTGAACGATCCGGTCTACAAGCGCAAGCCCCACACCCGTTCCCTCAAATTCATCCGCCCGATGGAGCCGCTGAAAGACACCGAATAGTTTCCCCACATATTGCTGATCGAACCCGACTCCGTTGTCGCGAATCCAATAGACCACATCATCCGGCTGCTGCTCATCGTCCAGCGATCCGATCTCGATGCGGGGTTTCTGACGGGGACGAGAATACTTCAAGGCATTGGAGAGCAGATTCGTCCACACCTGCTTGAGCAACCTGCGATCGGCCCGACATTTCGGCAAACGTCCCACGATCAATTCCGCAGTCCGATCTTGATCCTGCCGGCCCAATTCGAACCACACCTCTCGAACGAGGCGTTCCGCATCCACCGTATGTCGCTCAAGCTCGGACCGGGACAGCCGTGAAAACTCCAGCAGGTCGTCGATCAGTTCACCCATGCGACCCGCGCTCTTTTGAATGATACCCAGACACCGTTGGGCTTCCGGAGCCAATGATGGACCGAAATCCTCAACCAGGACCTTAGCGAAACCGTCAATCGACCGTAACGGCGCGCGCAAGTCGTGTGAAACGGAATAGCTGAACGCCTCCAATTCCTTGTTGGCTTCACGCAGCGCACGTTCGAATTGTTTGCGCTCCTTGATGTCGTGCGCAATGGACGATGCACCAAGAATCGTCCCGGACGCATCCGTAATCGGCGACACCGTCAGTGATACGTCGATCGCATTCCCGTTTTTATGCCTGCGCACCGTTTCACGATGTTCGATACGTTCGCCTCGGCGAATGCCGTCCAGAATGTTCGCCTCTTCCTGGACACGGTCAGGAAACAACAGGCGGGTCACAGGGTGGCCGATTATTTCTTCTGCTCGGTATCCGAACAGCTGCTCCGCACCGCTGTTCCAAGTAGTGATGATGCCATCGAGATTCTTGCTGAGAATGGCATCCGTCGATGACGTGACGATCGCTGCGAGGCGAGCCGTAGCCTGTTCGGCGCGTTTGCGTTCCGTGACGTCGCGAATGACCACGGCATAGGCCTGCAACGTGGATTTTTCATCCCGGAGGGCCGTGACCATGACATTCCCGGCGAAACGCGGCGCGTCCTTTTTCCCCC
>CAZNBG010000002.1:15470-20627 GCA_964570915.1 uncultured Nitrospira sp.
GCGTTGCGCACGGCCAGAAGCCGCAGCGTCGTGGAGCGCCGCCGGCGAGGCCGAGGCCGGGTACGCCACCCGGACCGGGTAGACGCCTTTCACCCCGGCGGCGCGCTCGAGCAGGGCGATCGCGCGAGGGTCGAGAGTGGCCGAGAAGCCGTTCAGCGTGCGGGTGAAACGGAACTCGGGCTGGATCGGCACTCCCTTGCGCTCGAATGCAGAGATGAACTGCTGCTGCGCGACGAACTGCGAGCCGTCCTTTTTCACCATGTGGCGATCGGTATCGGTTCGCACCGCCTCTCCCGTGACGATCTCGATCGCGTTCTTCAAATCGTTCTCAGGTTGATGCGATGCGACGTCATCGGAAGGATACAGGCAGGAGTAAGGCCGCCCAAGCACCTCTTCGCCGGCATATCCCGTCAGGCGCTCCGCCCCCCGATTCCAACTCGCGACCTTGCCGTCCGGGTCCAGCATGAAAATCGCGTAATCTTCTATCCCTTCGACCAATAGGCGAAATCGTTCCTCACTTTGCCGCCTGGCCTGTTGTTTGGCCCATTCGCGAAGCTGGAACAACTCCACGAATACGTCCACTTTGTGTCGAAGAATGTCGGGCAGGACCGGCTTGACCAAGTAATCCACCGCCCCGCTTGAGAGACCTCGCACCACGTCCGTATCCATAGTGTCCACACCCGACAGAAAAATGATGGGCGTGAAGCGCGAACGTTCCCGTTGCCTGACCAATTTGGCCAATTCCAAACCATCCATCTGCGGCATCCGCACATCGAGAATGATGACCGCACAATCATGACGCAGCAGCCACCGCAGGGCATCCTGCCCCGTCTGCGCCGTCAGGACGGTGCGACCGGGGCTCTCGAGGAGAGCTTCCATCGCGATGAGGATACTGGGATCGTCATCGACGAGCAGAATATTGGCAGGAATCTCGGTCAGCGCCGAGACGTCGGGTATATCCAGAGTCAACTTGGTTTTCATGACGAGGTCTATCGGTGCCTCACCCACACGGGTGTCAGCGCACCACCTTCTTCTTTCCAAACAGCCAAATGCGCATGAGCGCCAGCAGCTCGTCCGTGTTGACGGGCTTGGCGATGTAATCGGAGGCCCCCGCGTGCAGACAGCGTTCCCGGTCTCCCTTCATGGCCTTTGCCGTCAAGGCCAAGATTGGGAGCAGTCGATGGGCCGAATTGCTTCGAATCGTGCGCATGGTTTCATACCCGTCCATTTCAGGCATCATGATATCCATGAGCACCATATCGAGGTCGGAATCCGATTCGACGCGTTGGATGGCCTCCCGACCCGTTTCACAACTCGTGACCGCCATGCCGTGCAACTCGAGTAAACTCGTCAGGGCAAAAATGTTACGCACATCGTCATCCACGACCAGAATCTTCTTTCCAATGAGCGAGTCGTCGCTCCGGCGGACCCGTTCGAGCATTTCCCTTTTTTCGGGCGGCAATTGTGTCGTGAGGAGATGCAAAAAGAGCGTCGCTTCGTCCAACAACCGTTCCGGCGACTGAACACCTTTGAGGACGATGCTTTGGGATAGATCCCGAAGCCGCAGTTCTTCTTCTTGCGTCAGTTCCTTCCCGGTAAACACGATGACCGGCACATTCTGCAGTGAAGGCTCTTGGCGGACGCGTTCAAGGATATCGAACCCCGACATATCCGGCAGGCGCAAATCGAGCACGACGCAGTCGAAAGATTGCTGCGTAAGTGCTTCCCATGCCTGGGCTCCATTGGCGGCCGTCGCGATATCCACATCATCATGTCCGAGAAGCAATGCCAAACTGTGCCGTTCGATCTCATTGTCCTCCACCAGCAACAATTTTTTACGGCGTAATTGGGCAAACGCCACCAATCGATCGAAGGCATCCCCCAAGCCTTGGGTCGTGAGCGGTTTCAAGATATAGGCATAGGCGCCATGACCCAAGCCGTGTATCCGTTCTTCCTCGACACTCAGGATCTGAACCGGGATATGACGCGTCTCCGGATCCTGTTTCAGATGACTTAACACCGTCCATCCCAACATGTCGGGAAGGAAGATATCGAGTGTGATGGCAACTGGGTTATATTGACGCGCTAACGAGAGTGCCAACCGCCCGTGCGCCGTCACGATTCCCTTGAAGCCTTTTTCGCGGGCCAAACCGAGCAACACTCTCGCATAGTGGGCATCGTCCTCCACGATCAAGATGGTCGGTTCGCCAGGCACCAGGGTTTCACGGTCATCTGGGATGTCGTCGAACCGCTCGGCCTGTTGGACCAATACTTGTTGGACCAGCGAGGCTGCCGGTTGGTTCATTCGGGGAGCCACACGGACCGAACTCACCGCGTCCCCCATGTACATTTCCGGCAGATAGAGCGTAAATGTGCTGCCTTCATCGGGCACACTGTTCAGTCGGATTTCCCCCCCAAGAAGCATGGCCAATTCCCTGCTGATGGCGAGGCCGAGACCGGTCCCTCCGTACCGCCGGCTGGTACCGGCTTCGGCTTGCTGAAAGGCCTCGAAGACGATCTTTTGTTTTTCTTGTGGGATGCCGATGCCGGTGTCTTGCACCTCGAACGCGATCACGGAAGGAACGTTCGTGAGAATATGATGATCAAGGTTCCATCCCGTTCTCGCTCGCCTGATTCGGAATGTCACATGCCCCTGCGAAGTAAACTTGAACGCATTGGACAGCAGATTCTTCAACACCTGCTGCAACCGCTTGAAGTCGGTGACCATGCCCCGGGGAAGGGTCGTATCGATTTCCACGTTGAATGTCAAATGCCGTGACTCGGCCACATGCCGAAAACTGCGCTCCACTGCTTCGCGAACTTTCACGAACGACACCTGTTCGGGTTCCACCGTGACGGTGCCCGATTCGATCTTGGAGAGATCGAGGATGTCGCTGATGAGGTTCAGCAAATCCGCTCCGGCGGCATGGATGTTCCTTGAAAATTCGACCTGCTTCACGGTCAAATTGCGCTCGGGATTGTCACCGAGCTGCTGCGCCAGAATGAGGATGCTGTTGAGAGGTGTTCTCAGCTCGTGCGACATATTGGCGAGGAACTCCGACTTATACTTCGAAGCGAGGGCGAGCTCACCCGCTTTCTCTTCCAGTGCGTGTCTGGCTTGTTCAATCTCACGATTCTTGCGTTCCACTTCGGCATTCTGCTCCGCCAACTGTTGTGCCTTATTGGCCAACTCTTCGTTGGTTTGCTGCAACTCGCCCTGCTGCGTTTGCAGCTCGCCCGCCAACTTTTGCGATTGTTGCAGCAATCCCTCGGTTCTCATCGTGGCCTCGATCGTATTCACGACCACCCCGATGGTTTCCGTTAATTGTCCGATCAGCGCCAGATGCGTCGGTGTGAATTCCGAAAAGGACGCCAGCTCGATCACCGCCTTGGTCTGTCCCTCAAACAAGACCGGCAATACGACCAACGTCCGTGGCACCGCCTCCCCCAACCCGGAACGGATGGTCACGTAGTTTGGGGGAATATCCGTTAATAGCAACCGGCGTTTTTCCAAGGCGCACTGGCCCACCAGCCCGGTCCCCAGAGAGGTGTCGCAGATCAAGTTCAACGGTTGATCGGACGCGTAACTCGCTAGCGGTTTCAGCACCGACGTGCCGTCGACCGCTTCCATCTGATACACGACGCCATACTGGGCGTTTACTAACTGGGTCAATTCCGACAGCAACATCTGCCCAACCGTCACCAGATCCCGTTGACCTTGCATCATGCGAGTAAACTTGGCCAAATTGGTTTTCAACCAATCTTGCTCCGTATTTTGATCGGTCGTGGCGCGAAGCGTTCGAATCATCGCGTTGATATTGTCCTTTAACTCCGCCACTTCTCCACGGGCCTGAACCTGGATTGAGCGGCTTAAATCTCCTTGGGTCACCGCGGTTGCGACCTCCGCAATGGCTCGAACTTGCGTCGTCAGATTGGCGGCCAGCAGGTTGACGCTTTCCGTTAAATCCTTCCATGTGCCGGCCACGCCGGGAACAGCCGCTTGCCCGCCGAGTTTTCCTTCCGTTCCCACTTCGCGAGCTACCCGGGTGACTTCCGATGCGAACCCGCCGAGCTGGTCGACCATGCGATTGATGACGTCCTTGATCTGCAGAATTTCTCCCCGCACCTCGACCGTGACTTTACGGGTCAGATCCCCATTGGCGATCGCCGTCGCGACTTTGGACATGTCCCTCAGCTGCACGGTCAAGTTACTGGCCATCGCGTTGACGTTGTCGGTCAAGTCCTTCCAGGTTCCGGCGACGCCAGGCACGACCGCCTGCCCGCCCAGCTTGCCTTCCGTGCCGACCTCCCGCGCCACCCGGGTGACTTCCGCCCCGAAGCTCCGCAACTGATCCACCATCGTATTGATGGCTTCTTTGAGTTGGAGGATTTCGCCGCGTACGTCGGCCGTGATCTTTTTCGACAGGTCGCCGCTGGCCACAGCAAAGGTGACGTCAGCGATGTTCCGCACCTGGCCGGTCAGATTGCTGGCCATGGAGTTCACGCTGTCGGTCAAATCCTTCCACGTGCCGGCCACGCCGGGCACGGCTGCCTGCCCCCCCAACTTGCCTTCCGTCCCGACTTCCCGCGCCACCCGCGTGACTTCCGCGGCGAAACTCCGCAACTGGTCCACCATCGTGTTGATGGCTTCTTTGAGCTGAAGGATTTCCCCGCGCACGTCCACCGTAATCTTCTTCGACAGGTCGCCGTTCGCCACCGCGATCGTCACGTCCGCGATGTTTCTTACTTGAGCCGTGAGATTTCCGCCCATCAAATTGACGCTTTCGGTCAAATCCTTCCACACACCGCTCACGTCTCGAACCTGTGCTTGCCCGCCCAATTTGCCTTCCGTGCCGACTTCCCGCGCCACCCGCGTGACTTCCGCCGCAAAGCTCCGCAATTGGTCCACCATTGTATTGATGGTGTCCTTGAGCTGAAGGATTTCCCCGTGAACGTCCACCGTAATCTTCTTCGACAGATCTCCTTTCGCCACGGCAATCGTCACCTCGGCGATATTGCGTACCTGACCGGTCAGATTGCTGGCCATGGAGTTCACGCTGTCGGTCAAGTCCTTCCAGACACCGCTCACATCGCTGACTTGTGCCTGCCCACCCAACTTGCCTTCCGTGCCGACTTCCCGCGCCACCCGCGTGACTT
>CAZNBG010000002.1:20727-23390 GCA_964570915.1 uncultured Nitrospira sp.
CACCCAACTTGCCTTCCGTGCCGACTTCCCGCGCCACCCGCGTGACTTCCGCCGCAAAGCTCCGCAATTGGTCCACCATTGTATTGATGGTGTCCTTGAGCTGAAGGATTTCCCCGTGAACGTCCACCGTAATCTTCTTCGACAGATCTCCTTTCGCCACGGCAATCGTCACCTCGGCGATATTGCGTACCTGACCGGTCAGATTGCTGGCCATGGAGTTCACGCTGTCGGTCAAGTCCTTCCAGGTCCCAGCGACACCCGGGACGACCGCCTGCCCACCCAACTTGCCTTCCGTGCCGACTTCGCGGGCGACGCGGGTCACTTCCGCCCCGAAGCTCCGCAACTGGTCCACCATCGTATTGATGGCTTCTTTGAGTTGGAGGATTTCCCCGCGCACATCGGCCGTGATCTTTTTCGACAGGTCGCCGTTCGCCACCGCGATCGTCACGTCGGCAATATTCCGCACTTGATTGGTGAGGTTGCTCGCCATGGAATTGACGTTTTCCGTCAAGTCCTTCCAGGTCCCGGCGACGCCCGGGACGGTCGCCTGCCCACCCAACTTGCCTTCCGTGCCGACTTCCCGCGCCACCCGCGTGACTTCCGCCGCGAAGGCATCGAGCTGACGGACCATTTCATTGACGGTTCTGGCGGTCTTGAGGAATTCTCCTTTGAGATGATGATCTTCCGTCTCTAATGCGACGGTTTGCGTCAGGTCCCCCTTCGCCACACCGCCGATGACACGCGCCATTTCATTCATGGGGCGAACGAGATCGTTAATCAGCCCGTTGAATGCTTCGATTTCCGACTTCCAGGCTCCAGTTGCGTCCGGGATGGATACACGTTCCGAAAGCCGCCCTTTCTTGCCGACCACGTGACTGACACGCTTGATCTCCTCAACGATTTTTCCGTTATGCTCAATAATTGCGTTCAGTTCATCGGCTATCTTGCCGCCGATCCCCGTCCATTCAACGGGCACTTGCGTCGTGAAGTCCCCTCTTCTGACAGACTTCAAGACCTGCAGAAGGACTTTCGGGTCCAGGACCTCTTTATCGAGTGACGGTTTCATCAAGGACATCCTGCTCCTCCTCTATGGAGAGGTGGTGACGAATGAAGGCTAGAAATGAGCACAGGTCTGGTTCCCAACTCGCGGCATTGGCGTTGTAGTGGATCAAGAGTCGGAATAATACTAGTGGTATCCCCAGGTCTCGTGGATCTCTTAGAGGTCCTCGAGTGAAGATCCCGGGCATCTCCCAGCATGAATCCTGCCTTGGCAGACTAGGAAGAGGACAATAGGACTTACGAGAGAAACGTTGTACACACATAGCGGAAACGTTATCACCCGCAATGTCAAAGTTGTAAGTCCTGAGAGGCTCCGCGTTCGAAAGAGAGCGGGGCCTCTTAGCTATGAAGCAATATACGCCCGATGGATGGCGTCATACAGTTGATCGACGGCCGCCTCTTTCGTCAGCAGGGTATGGGCTCCTGCCGTGACAACGGCACTGTGTGCTTCCCTTTCTGTATTGACCGAAAGGCCGACTATCTGAATCTGAGCATGGGATGCTTTGATGAGCCGCGTTGCTTCGACACCGCTCATCTCCGGCATATTGAGATCCATCACCACGACATCGGGATGAAGCCGATTGACCAACGTGATGGCCTCTCCCCCATTGGTCGCTTCGCCGACCACATAGATATCGGCATATCCGTCCAGGATGGTTCTCAACCTCTGACGCACCATCATATGGTCATCTACGAGGAGCACCCGAATGCATAGCCTCTCCTGACGCGGCGAATCAGGTGAAGTCTGCTTTTGCCGCTCGTTCGACTGTTGTCTGCTTGCTTCGGCACTCGGAACCAGACGTTTCTCAGCGTCCTGGTAAAATAGGGGAAGCACGAGAGTCGCTTTGGTGCCCTGCCCTGAAGCCGAGAGGACCTCAAAGCTTCCACCAAGTGCTTTCATACGCTCTCGGATACTGAACAGTCCGAACTTTGACGAGACCGTTCCACTCGATGTACCAGCAAGAGCCGTGGCAAGATCGAAGCCCGCGCCATGGTCGCTGACCATAATCCTGAGCACTCCGTCGCCGCTTTCGAGTGAAACGGTCACTTTTCCCGTTCCGGCATATTTCCAGGAATTGAACAGCAGTTCGCGCACTGACTGGAACATCAGTAGGGGTCTGCTCTTCCGGAAGTCGCAGGAGACGGTCTTCGGACACAGTCACGGTCACCACTAGACCGTGCTTCTCTTGCATGGATTTGCCCAGCCACTTCAGGCCGGCCACAAATCCATTATCGCACAGCACCGGGGGCTTAGTTTCACCACGAGAGTCCGGGTGTATTGCAGCGCGTCCGAGAAGACGGCGTCCGCTTCTTCCAGAATCTTCGCTACAGCCGGTATCCCGACCGCAACCCGTTTGCCTTGCCGCACTTTCAATTTCCCCAGCACCAGCGTCTGCTGCAAATGGTCGTGGAGTTCCGCCGCCACCCGTTTCCGCTCTCGTTGTTCGGTACGGTTCAATTCCGTGGCCAACGCCCGCAGCCGTTCTTGCGAGGCTTGCAGCGCCTGCGTCCGTTCCCGCACGCGAACCTCCAGCTCGTCGTTCAATCGATAGAACTCCTCTTCGGCCAGCTTCCGTTCCGTGATGTCCATCATACTGCCGGTC
>CAZNBG010000002.1:23400-25803 GCA_964570915.1 uncultured Nitrospira sp.
TAGCCGAGAAACGTACCCAGACTCTCGAATCGCGTCCGGCCGGTGTCGATGCACCATCGGTATTCACCATCGGCGCGGCGCAGCCGATAATCCAGGGCGAACGGCTCATGTGTACGATTCGCGTCCAGAAAGATGCGCCCGGAGTGTTCACGATCATCGGGATGTATGGCTTTCAACCAGCCGCTACCGAGTGCCTCCGCTTCAGTCTGTCCCGTAAATTCGTACCACACGCGCGAGAGAAACGAGCAAGACCCATCGGACTCGGTGACCCACAGCATAGCCGGCACGGTATCGGCGCAATTGCGAAAACGAACTTCGCTTTCGTGCCGCCAGGCCATGGCTTGCCGCCGCATGCGAGCCATTTTCACATGCGTCTCGACGCGCGCCAGTAATTCGCGGGCGCTGAAAGGCTTGATGAGATAGTCGTCGGCGCCCTGCTCCAACCCCTCAACGCGGGTTTCCTTCCCGGCTCTTGCCGACAACAGAATGACCGGAATGGTCTTGGTTGCCGGGTGTTCCCGCACGGCGTGGAGCAGACCGAAACCATCCAGCCGCGGCATCATCACGTCGGTCAGCACCAATTCGGGAGGACGCGCGAGGACGGCGTCCAAGGCGGCCTGCCCATCCGGCACGGCTTCAACTTCGAACCGTTCCCGTAACACCCGGCTCACATACTCCCGCATGTCGGCATTGTCGTCGGCGAGAAGGACGCGCGAACGAGCGGTGCGTGGTGAGTGCCAGGAATCCGAACCGATCGGTACCTCAGCACTCAGAACTTCCGAATCAGAACCTTCTTCCGATGAGAACCAACGCGCCGCTTCTTCCACATACGGCGTGACGCCTAATACCATCGACGTCTTACTTCGGGCGTCGCCAATGTGTGGATGTGGCAAATGGCCCTTGCCTACGGGAATAGCCACCCGGAACGTGCTCCCCTTGCCATACGCACTGTCGACCGAGATAGAACCGCCATGAAGCCGAACCAATTCCTGAACGAGGGAAAGGCCAATACCTGTTCCTTCATACGTGCGACCTTGCGAGCCGGCAACGCGATGGAACCGCTCAAAGATCTTTTCAAGTTGGTCGTCTGGAATACCTGTTCCTGTATCGCAGATGGAAAGTTCTACATGTCTTGTGTTGGGGCGCAGCGCCACTTCAATTTTTCCCTCGAAGGTGAACTTGAAGGCATTGGACAACAGATTCAGAACGATTGTTTCCCGCATATCTCGATCTACAAAACGCGGGCTCGAGTAAGGAAGGGCAATCGATAATCAGGGATACGCCAGCCTTCTCGATGGTGGAGCGAAATGCGCTCGCCAGCTCGGCTGTGAACGCGGCGAGGTCCGTCTCTGCATAGACAGCCTGCGTCCGGCCGGCCTCGATTCGAGAAAACTCCAACAGGGTGTTCACCAGGTTGAGGAGACGCAGCCCGTTGCGATGGACCAAATCGATCTGTTGATACTGCGCGGCCTCGAGCGAGGACATTGAGCGGCCGAACGTCGCTTTCAAATCCTCCAGAGGGCCGAGCATCAGCGTGAGAGGCGTACGAAATTCGTGACTGACGTTCGAGAAGGATGTGGTGTTGGCACGGTCGATCTCGGCCATGGCATCGGCACGTTTCCTCTCTTCTTCATAGGCTTGTGCACTCGCGATCGTCGCAGCGATCCGCCCGGCTATCAGTTCGTAGAAACTGCGGTACAACTCATCGAGCTTCTGTCGCGCGCTTACACCGGCGATGAGCACTCCGGCGAGCTGATTGGCCATATTCGATCGAATGGGTACCAATACCGCTTCTTGCGGCGGGTCAGACCACGGACCGGACGGCACAGCCGCACCGAAACGGATGTGCAGGTTGCCGACGACCTGCACACCCCTGTGCACATCACTGCGTCAATCGGCCAGAGCAACTCCTCCTCGACGTGAATATCAAGGATGATGCGACAGGCTTCCTCCGCACTCTTGGGCTCGGCCGCTTGAGCATCGAGGTCGTGGAGCACCGCCAAGCGACGCTCACCAATCACTTTCTCAGTGATCTCATGCACGGTCGCGAGCACACCCCCAATGCCGTTTGAAGCAGTGTCGCCCGGAACGGGACTGTAGGCGATGGTGACATGCGTCTCTTCGACGAAACCGTAGCGATTGATCTCACGGGACATATCATCGTTCCACGTCGAAGGCCCTCCGTGGAACGGCGTATCGATCAGGGGCCGAAGAATGTGCCAGATCTCCTGCCAGCACTCGCTGACCGGTTGACCGAGAGCCCACGGATGCTTCGCGCCGAGTACGGGACGATACGGGTCGTTATAGATCGACATATACTGCGGCCCCACCAGAGCAGTAACGGAAACCGGTTGGCGATTATCAGGCCAAAAGCAATAATGGATACGGTGCCAGTGTAGACCA
>CAZNBG010000002.1:25813-34473 GCA_964570915.1 uncultured Nitrospira sp.
GGCGGGCGACCAGGATGAGAGCGGAACCAGTGATGTCTTCGACCAGTCAAATGCCCGGATGCGCTCGTCCATCTCGCCGCCGGCAAGAACACTGACATGCTGAGAGTCAGCTCGTCGGTGTCGCATCGTCACTCACACGCCGAAAGAACATTCCGCTTGGAGCCTGCAGAAGAGAGCGACCGCTGATCGAACAAGGCTACCCTCTTAAAGGCATGCAGCTTACTGCCCATACAAGGTTGAGTAAAGTCCAAAACTGCGAACCTAAGGGGGCCTAAGCAACGCTCACGCGGTGGTGATCGAGGCCTCAGGCGTCTCATGCAGCCAAGAGGCCGTTGTTTGAAGCAAGTGCGATTGAAATGAAGAGGTTTGCGGATACGGGCCAACTCCCCAATAAACCTTCACGCCCGACATCCTGACAGAGCTTATGGACGTGTTCACGCTGTCTTACGCCGAGATCGAACCGTGTGCTCCCTCGCTCGTTGATGGCCGGAGGAAAACCGGCGTCCTTTCGCCCTATGCTGCACGCTCCGTTTGAGCAACGCCATCAAGTCAACGATGTCTCCGCGCGTAGGCTCCTCCTCCGTTTCTTCGCCTTCTGGAGCAGTGACGACTTCGGTTTGTCCGGCTTTGATCCGTTTATCGATCAGTCTGAGCAGATCTTCATGATAGGTATTGTGATAGTCGGCCGGATTCCAATCACCGGTCATTTCTTCGACGAGCTTCATAGCCATATCGGTTTCTTTGGCCGTCACCCCGACGGCCTTGAGATTTTTCGGCAGCGCGTCCAATTTCTGAGCGGGTGTTACCTCATTGATATAGCGAAGCGTATTCAACACAATCACGTCGTCCACCGGAAGCAGCGCCGCTACGTATTGGCGCGTACGGATCACGACATTGGCGATCCCGACCTTGCGCGTCTGCTTCAACGTTTGCCGCAGCAGCGCGTAGCCCTTTTCTCCGCGCCGTTCAGGCGCCAGGTAGTAGGGCGTCTCGAAGTACATCGGAGCGATCTCCTTCTCGTCGACAAATCGCAAGATGTCCACGGTCTGCGTGGCTTCGACGTTGGCTTGCCTGAAATCTTCGTCCGTCAAGATGACATATCGGTCTTTGTCATACTCATAGCCTTTCACGAGTTGATCCCAGGATACCTCCTCTCCCGTCTCTTTGTTGTATCGCTTGAATCCTACTGGTTTCATATCCCGACGATCCAACAGGGTCAGATCGAAGCTGTTTCGGTTTTCGGCGGAGTACAGTCCGACGGGAATATGGACCAGCCCAAAACTGATTGCGCCCTTCCACAGAACTCGTGACATCATTGGCCTCGCTGGCCTATCGGCGGGATCCCCGAGACCTCGGCTGCAGTGACCCAAGGAGCGCCGGGACGATTTGTTTGCTCACATCCCGGGCGAATTCACGAAGGCTGTACAGGATGGCATGTTGTGAGTGCCGGATCTCAGTTCGAACACTATTCTTGATGTCACTCCAAGCACCGGCTGGAAATGAAGATTGTGCCCTTCGCTCAGGGAAATACGGATAGACGCCGGACTTCGGCTTGTGGCCTTCTTCCGATTCCGAGGGCATAATCGGTACTCCCTGCGTTCTTGGCGGATAATAGGGGTACACTTTCTGCCTGCGCAATCTCCTTTCCAGCCTACTCATGGCATAACCGAACAGAATCAGTCCCGAGAGCACAGCCAAGGGCCGTTGATCCAGCCGCCGCGCAGGATTCAACAACCTCGTGGCGGTCAATCCGACGTCTTTGGCGATGTCCGCGGCGAGCATCGCGATCTCCGACGACGTGACACGTATCCCTTGCAGCTGCGCCTGTATTTCCTCATCGAGCGAATGGAGCTTGCGGCTGATCTCGGCGCGTGTTTGGGCGATGTCCTTCAGATCTTGTTCGATGGCATATGATCTTTGATCCATTGAGCGTCTTCCTTCATTGAATCGAGGGTTCGGCGCGGGATGACAGTGAAATCCTGCAAGGCTTGCGTGGCCCTGATCACGAGCGCTGAGCCGACGGCCAAGAGAATGATCCCGGTCGCTCCATAGCTGGCCCACAGTGGCAGCTTGGCAAACTGATGCAGCATCTGAACGATCATCATGAGAGCGAATACACCGCCGATGACGACCAACCCGATTCCAACTCCGATCGAGACTGCCGCTTGCCAGGCCTTTCTGGTCTCCGCGTAGAACTCGTCGCGCATGAGCTGGAACTCTTGGCGAAACAAGGTCCGCACATCGCCCACCAGACCCATGAGAAGTCCCATCACTCCGTTCCTCGACGAGCGTGTCTCTTCTTGAGCCCTCACGCGTTCCTCCAACTCCCATGTGATCGCGATTCTAGCACGCGTACTCCGACGGCCTACTCGGTAACGCCCTAGTCATGGGGCAATGCGGATTGTTCACCACTGCTGGCCGGATTGGATGGTACCGCCAGGTCTCCCTCCAGTAACCCTATAGGACAGATGGCGAACACATCCGCGACGCGCACCACGTAACGCTCTCCTTTACGGATGGGGACGATCGAACGCCCGGTCAGCAGTTCTTGAAACTGCTGTGGCCCCCACTCTGGAGGCAGCACGATGCCGGACTCACCCCACACTGGACTCGCAGATTCGGCCAGTCGCATGGCGATGAGCCGCGGCACAACCGCCATCACCATCTTCGTTCCATGGCGACGTACAAACGCCACGAGGCGATTTGCGGCCGGGCCTTCCGACTCCAGCGGGATATATTGGCCATGCACAAATACCTCCGGATGAATCCGCCGGCACTGAAGACCCGTGAAGATGAGATACAGCTTGATATGCCCGTCGTTGGCATGGTCCATGAGGCCGCGCACCAGTGCTGCACGGTCGTTCCGGAGACGAATGGCTTGCAGCTCCTCCATCACTTTTCCTCGAAGCGCATAGTCGACGGGCCGCCGATTGTCCGGATCGACTAGATTCCAATCCCATAGTTCGCTTCCCTGGTAAAAATCCGGAGTGCCTGGTGCCGCGAGTTTGATCGTCGTCTGCGCAAGCGAATTGATGAACCCCGCGCGCGCCACCCGCTCTTTGAACCCCAGAAAATCAGGAACAAATTTGTTGGTGGGTCTGGGTGCCAATGCGGCTTGCACAAATCGGCGCAGGCCTTCCTCATAGGCCTTGTTCGGATTGATCCAGCTGGTGTGAACTTTCGCCTCACGTGTGGCCTTCTCCATATACTGTTCGATCCGGCGACACAGATCGCCGTGCTCATGTTCCGTGATTTCGCCGGGCGGCCAGACGCCCAAACAGGTTTGATAAAACAGATATTCGTCGTTGGCATCCGGGACTGCCTCGCCGTCGACATCGACGCGATGCTTGGCGTTCCATCTGGCCCACCGGTTCACTTTCGCCTTCCATTGGTCTGGAATCTCGGACAGGACATTCAGCCGTGCGCGCGCATCTTCGCCCCGCTTGGTATCATGCGTAGCGGTGGCGGACAGTCCTTGGGGCCACCGGGCCTGTCGCTCACTCATCCGGCGGTGGAAGATTTCCGGAGAAAGGCCGAATTGCTTCGGCTCGCCTCCCACCTCATTGAGAGACAGAAAGCGATTGTACCGATAGAACGCCGTATCCTCGATACCTTTGGCCGTCACCGGACTGGTCGTCTGCTGAAATTTCATGACGAACCGGGTGACTTCGTCACTGTCCCGCACGCAGAGGTCATGCTGCTTCAGCAGCAACTCGCGAATGAAGTTGAAGACCTCGCTTCCAATAGCGGGATTGCGGCGCTTGGCTTGAGCAACGGCCTTCTGAATGAACACGCGATCCCGTTCGCTGACCGGCTCGGAGCCTCCCCTGACATAGGTACGATAGACCGGAAAGCTGGCGATGATTTCGCGGATCGCGTTCGTCAAACTGTTGAGCGTGAAGTCCCGTGAGCCCCGATCCCGCTCCGAGATCACGTTGAGTTGATGGCCGAGCACGTTGATCTCGCTCGCCATGGACACCCGCATAATCAGTTGTTTTGCTTCATACGTCACCTCGCCATAACTCGGCCGCCGCCCGATCATCCGGTCATAGAGGTCGGTGAACGCCCGCTCATGTACGTGGTCGACGAACAGTCCGTTGACGGCATTGAGAAACTCGTACCCGGTCGTACCTTCCACGGGCCACGTCTCAGACAGTGTTTCATCATTCGCGAGGATTTTTTCGACGACGATAAAGAGCGGAAGGCGCGTCGCATCCTGCCCCCATTCGCGGCGGGCCCACGATTGGAGTTGCTCCAAATATACCTGCGGATCATAGAGCCCATCGACATGGTCGATGCGCAGGCCCACCACGATTCCATCTCGAAGAAGTTGAAACACCATCTGATGCGAATCATGGAAAACCGATGCTTCCTCCATGCGAATGGCAGCCAATTCATTGATGTCGAAGAACCGCCGATAGTTGATCTCTTCAGACGCGACTTCCCACGAAGCCAATCGGTAGGCCTGGTCGTTCAACAGTTCATCGAGCAGGTCAAAGCTCTGGGGGATTCCCCGGGTGCCATTGAAGAGCCGGATGTTATCCCCCACGAACGCGGCGACCGCCGGACTCTCCCGCATCAATGTGGCCAGACGTTTACGGATAACCCCCGTCTCGCGTTCACGCTCTTCACGCGTCGGCTCGCTGGTGTCGTCCAGTCCCGGAAGATTGCGAATCGCCGTCAAAATGCTCTGCAACTCCATGACTGCTTCACCATGCTCGGTTTGGCCGTAGTCCTGCACCCATCGGTCGAGTCGGTATGCCAGCACTTTCCCCCAGGTTCTGGGCGCCAAGGGCAGCCGGCATTCTCCACATCGGACCACCAGGTGGTCGTCTTCATAGGCCAACACAATATGCTCCCGTTCAAGCACCTTTCCGTATTGGTCCGGCAGGATCGGCAGCAAGACTTTGTTCTTGAGCTCTTTCTTGAGCGGCTGCCAATTGATATCGAACACGCGCGCATAACGGGACGCCGGCCCATATTCCAGCACGTCGTACCATTTTCGATTCAAGGCTTGGGCGATACCCATGTGATTCGGTACGACATCCAGGATCAGTCCCATGCCCAGCGCCCGGAGGTTGTCGCTCCAACGATGAAACTCTTCTTCAGTCCCGAGTTCGGGATTTAATCGCGACGAGTCGATGATGTCATACCCGTGCGTGCTGCCGGGCAGCGCGGCCAATACCGAGGAACTGTAGCAATGGGTAATCCCGAGATCGTTCAGGTACGGCGTCACGGCTTGGGCGTGACGGAATGCGAATTCACCGTTGAGCTGGAGTCGATACGTAGCGAGCACGTGAAGGTCGGGCATCATGACCCTCGTCGTGTCACGTGAGAGGCTGCATCACTCGTGCCGGCACGGTCGTGTTGCGCGGAATGACGACGAGGCCTGTCGGCGAGACATGACAACCCGGAACATGAGAGGTCTCGCGATAGCCGATCTCGCTTTCGGCAGGGATGCGGCTGAATCGATCCGCAATCACCCGGGACAGCTTTGCCTGCGCTCCGATATGAACGCCGTCCATGATCACGCATTCGTCCAAACACGCCCCGGCCTCAATGCGGACACCACGTCCGATGACAGACCGTCTGATTTCGGCATCCACGATATGGCTCCCCTCTCCAATCATCGATTCGTCGGCACGCGTTTGCACCATCGACGCCGACGGACCGTCGTACCCCGCCGCGAGAATCGGCCACTCTTTGTTCCGCAAATCAAACGACGGCGTCTGCCCCAAGAGATCCATGTTCGCTTGCCAGAAGGCATCGATGGTCCCGACATCACGCCAATACCCTTTTTCTTCGTAGGACCGCAGGCCCGGCACTTCGTTCCGCAGAAAATCATAGACGTAGACGTGCTGATTTCCGATCAGATCGGGGATGATATTCCGGCCGAAGTCATGTCCTCCGGGTTGAGCGGCATCTCGTTCAAGTGTGCGTAACAAGACTGCGGTGTCGAAGATATAGTTTCCCATGGAAGACAGCGCCATCGTCGGGTGCCCCGGGAGAGGCTTTGCGCGATGGGGTTTTTCGTCGAACCCAATCATTCGGTCATTCGCGTCGACCTCGATGATTCCAAATTGGGAAGCTTGTCCGATCGGCACAGGCAGCGCCGCCACCGTGACCTCCGCTCCGCAGTCCCGGTGAAATTGGATCATTTGCGAAACATCCATCCGATAGATATGGTCCGCCCCGAACACCGCCACCACGTCGGGGCGAAAATCCGCGATCAAGTTGAGATTGTGATAGACCGCATCGGCGGTGCCCTCGTACCAGCCTCCACGTGCGCGCATTTGAGGCGGCACGACGGTAATAAAATGATCTCTGATCCGTCCGGCGATGCGCCACGACTCACGGAGATGTTCGATCAGCGACTGCGAACGGTACTGCACTAGGACATAGTTCGCGGTGATCCCGGAATTGAGCATGTTGCTGAGGCCAAAGTCGATGATTCGATATTTCCCCCCAAAGGGAATGGCCGGCTCGGTGCGCACCGCGGCCAGCGGCAGCAGGCGCTCGCCCTTGCCGCCCGCCATAATCATCGCCAGCGTCCGAACTTGTCTCATGACGACGTCAATCTAGGCTTCCCACCATCCTTTCGATACTGGGAGAATCCCGAGTTCGCATCAACGAACTAGGCTGAGCCCTAGTCCCCTTTCCCTCGACAAGACCGTACCTTCGATGCAGGCCGAATAGGGCCAGCCCCCATCACGTGACAAGGATTCAGGAATCTGCATGAACACGGCCGAACTCTTGGTACGGTGTCTCGAGAATGAAGGGGTCCAATTTGTGTTCACGCTTCCGGGCGAAGAGACACTCGGGCTGATGGATGCGCTTGCTGATTCGTCGATTCGGGTGATTGCAACACGGCATGAACAAGGAGCCGCATTCATGGCAGACGTGTATGGGCGGCTTAGCGGGAAGGCCGGAGTCTGCCTCTCTACGCTGGGACCAGGCGCCACAAATCTCACGACCGGGATTGGGGATGCCTTCCTGGATCGAGCACCCTTGGTAGCCATCACCGGACAGGCGTCACTGAACCGGCGCCACAAGGAATCCCATCAGTACATCGACGTGATGTCGATGTTCAAGCCCGTGACCAAATGGAACACCTCTATCTCAAAACCCGAGGTCACTCCCGAAGCCGTTCGTAAGGCATTCAAGATCGCCCAAACCGAAAAGCCGGGCTCGACCCATCTCGAGTTGCCGGAAGATGTGGCCGACGAACACCTTGCGAACACCGGAGCCGTCTCTCCGCTTCTCGTGCAAGCGCCGGTCATGCCTGAGCCTACTCCCGCTCAAGTTGCGCGAGCCACGCGGATTATCGCCGAGGCCAAGCGCCCGATTATCCTTGCCGGCAACGGGGTCATCCGTGGAGGAGCATCCGACGCGGTCTGCCGGTTCGCGCGCGGACTTCAGATTCCCGTTCTGCACACCTTCATGGCCAAGGGCGTTTTGCCGGACAGTGATCCCCTTTCACTCTATACCCTCGGCCTTCAAATACGGGACTATGCCGCGATCGTGATGAAGCAGGCCGACGTCGTTCTCGCCCTTGGCTATGACTTCGTAGAATACGCCCCGTGCTTCTGGAACCCGCATCGGGACAAGCGGATTGTGCACATGGATGTGTCGCCTGCGGAAGTGGATGAACATTATATTCCCGAAGTCGGCGTCATGGGAGATCTGCGCCTGTCATTGGAGTTGCTCGGCTCAAAGCTGGCGACGTTTGATCCCTCGTGGGTCCGCAGTGCCCGTGCCATCGTTCTCGACGGCTTCGAAGCGGAACTTTCGGGAGCCATGTCATGGCCCATCCGACCACAGCATCTTATCCGGGAGCTCCGGGCAGTGCTTGGACCGGACGATGTCGTGATATGCGACGTCGGCGCCCATAAACTCTGGATGGCTCGGATGTTTCCGTGCGACACGCCCAACTCCTGTATCATCTCAAACGGGTTTGCCGCCATGGGAATCGGACTGCCGGGAGCCATCGCCGCCAAATTACTTTTCCCCCAGCGCCGCATCGTGGCGGTCACCGGCGACGGAGGTTTTCTTATGAATTCGCAAGAACTGGAAACCGCCGTGCGTCTCGCATTGCCGATCGTCATCCTTGTATGGCGGGACAACGGATACGGCGTGATCCGCTGGAAACAGCAGCTTCGGTATGGCCGAACGTCGGGCGTCGAGTTCGATAATCCTGACCTCGTACGCTTCGCGAAGAGCTTCGGCGCAGCCGGGTATCGAGTCACTGATCCTTCGGAACTGCCATCGATTATTCGCGAAGCCCTAGAAACAAACGCGCCGGCCGTGATCGATTGTCCCATCGACTATCAGGAAAATCTCAGGCTGGCTGAACGCCTCAACCGACTTGTGTAGCACCGACTTTTGACCATGAGGCGACGAGCTGCATGGAACATCGGCCGACCGGACGACTTTTTGACTTTTGTGTTTTTTCGTGTTCCCACCTGGCTAGGGATCTGCCTAGGACTATTTCAGGAGCAAACCCGCTAGAGTGCGTGGTTGATGAGGTAACAGGGAGTTGGAACACGTAGTGGACCTGCAAAATCGGGAACATGTACTCGCGCAGGAACGATTGCCGGTTCGGAATGACAATACAACTTAATACCTTCTCGTGATTGTTATGAACTGTCACCATGCATGTT
>CAZNBG010000003.1:0-34014 GCA_964570915.1 uncultured Nitrospira sp.
CCAGAATACGGTTGTCTCGCTCACCGATCGCGGCCAATTGGGGGATCGCATCGAATCATGCGGAGCGTCCCTCTACTGCCTGGGAATGAGGCGTGGGAGGCCGGATATTCGATCGCTACCGGTATTGATTCGGTGGTTGAAAGCACATAAGCCAACTATCGTACAGAGCTGGCTCTATCATGCCGACCTGATCAGCTTGTTGACGGCTCGATGTGTCAAATCTTCGCGATTGTTGTGGAATATTCGTTGTTCGGACATGGAGCTGAAGCACTATCCGATCCAAACGCGCTGTGTACGACGGATTCTCTCTTGGTGTTCCGGAATGCCGGACGCGGTCGTGGTCAACAGTGAAACCGGGAAATGGCTCCATGAAGGGGTCGGTTACCGGCCACGCCGATGGGCGTATATCCCGAATGGATTTGATACAAACCAATATCGTCCGGACTCGATTGCGGGCAAGAAGTTGCGCCAGGAATTGAACTTAGCGCCTGAGGCTAAGCTCGTCGCGCTTGTCGCACGATATGATCCGATGAAAGACCATGCCACATTTCTCGCTGCTGCCAAAATGATCGTGACATTACGGCCGGATGTGCATTTCCTTCTTGCGGGAAAAAATACCCCATTGTTGACGAATCAAGTAGCGGAGGCCGGACTTGTAGATCGCGTGCATTTGCTCGGATTGCGGCATGATGTGGAGCACTTATTGGCAGGAGTCCATGTCACGTGCCTGAGTTCGGCATTTGGAGAAGGATTCTCGAACGTGTTGGGAGAATCCATGGCTTGCGGCGTCCCCTGTGTGGCGACGGATGTCGGTGACGCAAAAGCTATCATCGGTCAGACGGGTTTGGTGGTGCCGCCTCGCGATCCTGCGGCATTAGCATCGGCTGTCGTCAGTCTGATTGATCGCCCTTCGGCAGAACGAGAGGCGTTAGGATTGGCGGCGCGTGCTCGTATTGAATCGAGATATTCCCTGTCCAGTGCCATTAAGAGTTATCAGTCCCTCTACGAAGAAGTCAGCTGCTGAACAGCAGATCGAGTTGAGCCATCTGACATGCCTCCCACGGTTTCCGATCATCTCTCGATGGAAGCTCGGAGCTCCCTACACGGATAGTCCCCGAATCTGGCTCATTGCCCTTCTCGTGTAAGCGAAGATCGGCTCACGATACGTCTTCTAGGAAGGCGCGTCTTGAATTCGGACGAGCGGTCAGCCGCCCGCGGTCCCAGGGAATGAGATGCCTGTAGTCACGATGTGTTCATTATGGGAGATGGGTAGGGCATCTGAAGACACAGAATCTGTATGTGGTTGATCAAGCTTGTAAACGCATTGTCCCGTGTGGTTACGAGGGCAAGCCGCTCCTATTATAGGAACAGACTCGGAGTGTCGAAGATCGATGTACATTTCCCGGTGTACATCAGTAATATCGACAATATGAGAGTCGGGGAAAATTGTGCCATCGCTTCCTTTGTACACATCTGGTCCAATGAGCGAGTGACTATTGGCGCTGACACAATCATTGCCGCCCATGTCCAGATTTCTACGTCTACACACAACTATAGACGTCGACCGTATCGGTCCGAGCGGATAGACAAGCCGGTTACGATAGGTAAGAACGTGTGGATAGGCAGTGGTGCGATTGTTTTACCCGGGGTGATCATAGGAGACAACGCAGTAGTCGGCGCAGGGTCGGTTGTTACGAAGGACATTCCCGCCAATTCTTTAGCCTACGGAACTCCGGCGCGGGTCATTAGGACGTTGGACGATTACGAGTGATCGCCGAGGTTCGCTCCCATACCGCATGAGAGGATTCTTTTTGAGACCGAGGCTTCTGTGGTAACCAGCGCGGGAACATGGCAATCGTAGAAACGCCGGTCTTTGCGCCGCAGGCCGTCACCTGGATTCGTCCTGACGGGAAGGCGGCCTATTGGAGAGAGGTATGGAAGCGAAGGGAGTTGCTGTTCTTCTTGACATGGCGCGATGTTCTGGTTCGCTATAAGCAGACGGCAATTGGCATAACGTGGGTTCTGTTGCGTCCCTTAATCGGTTTGATCGCCTTCACTTTTGTCTTTGGGAAGCTTGCGAAACTGCCGTCGGAGGGAGTCCCGTATATGGTACTCGTGGTGGCGGGAGTTTTGCCGTGGCAGTTTTTTTCAACTGCCGTGAGTGAAGCAGGTGCGAGTCTGACAGCGAATGTGAGTTTGGTTTCAAAGGTATATTTCCCTCGGATGATTCTCCCGCTGAGCGGAATTTTAGTAGCGTGCGTCGATTTTCTGGCTTCTCTGGTCATCTTGGTGGGTGTGCTCGGTTGGTATGGTGTTGTCCCCGATTGGAGGGTGTTAGCCTTACCACTTGTTATTGCGTTTGGTATCGTCGCGTCCGGAGGAGTGGGTATCTGGTTGGCTGCTCTCAATGTGAAGTATAGAGATTTTCGATATGTCCTTCCGTTCGTCGTCCAAGTCGGGATGTACGTCTCCCCGGTAGGTTTCACCAGCGCGCTGGTGCCGGAAGAGTGGCGGATCGTGTATTCCCTCAATCCAATGGTTGCGGTAATCGACGGATTCCGCTGGGCATTGTTCGCGGGCAAGGCCGAAATATATTGGCCAGGCTTCATGGCTTCTACTGGTGTTGGCATCATCATGCTCCTTGCGGGCATCTGGTATTTTCGTCGTACCGAAAATCACTTTGCCGATATTATTTGACGGGCAATGAGCGTCGCCATTTCAGCGGAAAATCTTTCAAAGAGGTTCAAGATACGGCGTGGCCCGCAAGAACGCTATGTCGCACTGCGTGATGTCATTGCCAGACAAGTCAGGGCTCTCGCGCAAGGATTGATCACGGGCCGAAATAGCGGTTCCGTGGCTTCAACGGAGGAATTTTGGGCGCTACGCGACGTCTCCTTCGAAATTCAGCACGGTGATCGTATTGGCATTGTGGGACGGAATGGGGCCGGGAAGTCGACCCTGTTGAAGATTCTCAGCCGCGTGACCTCGCCGACGTCGGGCCAGGCGTCAATTCGAGGGAGAGTGGGAAGTCTGCTTGAGGTCGGTACGGGCTTTCACCCTGAACTCACTGGTCGGGAAAACGTCTATCTCAACGGGGCGATCCTCGGTATGGGCAAGTCCGAGATCGACAAGAAGTTCGATGCCATCGTCGAATTTTCAGGAGTGGAACAGTTTCTGGATACGCCGGTCAAACGGTTTTCGTCTGGGATGACCATGCGCCTCGCATTTTCCGTGGCGGCGCATCTTGACCCCGATATCCTGATCATCGATGAAGTGCTGGCCGTGGGAGATACGGAATTCCAGAAGCGCTGCCTTGAGAAGATGGAGGAATTGAGTCGTGATGGCCGAACCCTGCTCTTCGTGAGCCATAATCTGGGCACCATTAGCGCGCTCTGCGACAAGTGCATGTTCCTGGAGCGCGGGCGACTCAAGCAGTTCGATCGAACCGCCGCTGTCATTGCGAGTTACAATCACGTGGATGACCGGGCGCCCTCGGTTGAAATAGATGCCGCGCTACGAGTGAAGGGGAATGGTTCGATCATCTTCAGAAGGGCATCGTTGAAGGACATGCCTGGAGAGCCAAAGACGGCGTTTCTTATTGGAGAAGACCTTGAGCTTGAGCTGACCGTTGAGTCGTTCTTCGAAGGCCGGATGTCCTTTTGGGTGATCATCTTTGATTCAACGGGTCGGCCGCTACTAAGCACGCATCAGCGTGACCAAGAAACGTTTGAGATTGGACGTGGACAATATCGGCTCTTCTATCGAACAAGAGGCCTCGGTTTAATGCCGGGAGTCTATACGATCAGCGCAGGCGCCTTTGATGCAAAACTTACGTTCCTCGAATGGATCGATCACTTTCAGGCCTTCGAAGTCTTTCCGACATTTCGCGATGGCACCCCCTTTGATCATCGGTGGGGAATGGTCACCCAAACAGCTGATTGGCGAATGGAACGATGGTAAGGACTGCTTGAGGTCTGATCGAAGCGGTCAATCCTCCTAAACGTTTTCTTACCTGCGGTATCCTCTTATTCTTCAGGGTATGCTGAACGACTTTCGTCGATCCCTATGCCCGTTATGCGACTCGCCGAAACTGATTCAGATGGGTGGGATTGCCTATGAGCCGCCAATTCTCTTCTCTTCAGCTCCGGTGAAATTCGACAGTATTCCTGAGCTATGGAAGTGTAAGGACTGCGGCTCGGCGTTTGTACAGAATGTATTGCCGGAGGATACCGCGCGGCGACTCTATTCCCAGGGTGATAGCACCACCCGTTGGTCGACTGTGGTGTTCGAACAGCATAAGCCATGGGAAATCGTGGCTGAGTTGGCCCGACTGTGTACACATGGGAAAGAGCACTTGGATATTGGTTGCAGCGCGGGAAACCTGCTGGACTTTTCCAAGGAACGAGGATGTGTGACGACAGGGGTGGACTACTCTTCAACAACCCGCGATGTTGTTGAAGGGAAGGGGCATGCGTGGTGTTCATCCTTTGAGGCATTGGGCGAAAGGCAATTTGATATCATCACGGCATTTGACCTGATCGAGCATCTGTATGATGTACGTGCCTTCATGCGGGAGTGTTGGCAACGATTACGACCTGGAGGCCGGCTCGTCATCCTCACCGGGAATATCGATAGCGTGAGTGCTCGCATCGCTGGAGAAGATTGGTGGTATGTTTCTTATCCGGAGCACATCGTGTTTCCCTCGATCAGGTTCTTTAGAGCGTGCGCAGCCCATACGATGGAAAAATGTGTCCCCACCTATGCATCGATCGGCTATCGTGCTTCATTCCAGGACCGGCTACGTGGATTTGCAGCAGGATTCTTGCGTGGTCGTTATCGTGGGCTCCCGGCCTTAGGACCGGATCATATACTGGTTGTTTTAGGGCCGCGAATCCTTGCATGATGCCGGACCTCGTTGCCTGACCAGCGCACGATCCCTTGCGGATTGCACTGAGCGAACACACGGTAAGGACAGCGATGCGTGAGGAGGAAGGCCCCCCTTGTCGTGATGCGTGCGGTCATCGTTGCCCGATATGCAAGAGCCAAAGTCAGCCTGACCTCCGGGATCTCTATGACGATCGCTACGGGTATCCCGGCCGATTCATACTCTGGAAGTGCCTATCGTGTGGACATAAGGGTCTCCATGCATCTTTCTCTCCACAGCAACTCGAACGGCTGTATTCCACGTTTTATCCACGATCCAATCTGGACCTGACGGACTTTGTCCCCTTTCAAGAGGCCCAAGGCCTTGCCTCATGGGCAAACGGCGAAACGTCATCGGCCTTTCGTTGGGTGCCACGTAATGTACGTGTCCTCGATATTGGATGTGGCTTCGGCAACACGCTCGCCTATCATGAGGCAAGGGGCTGCGATGCTTGGGGGGTTGAGGCGGACGACAATATTCGACGGGTAGCCGATAAATACGGGTTCAAAGTTCATGTGGGATTGTTCGACCCTGGCCTCTATGTGCCGAACAGCTTTGATTATGTGACGCTGGATCAGGTGATCGAACATGTCACGGATCCGCTGCAGACCGTCTTTGGAATAGCGCATGTACTGAAACCGGGAGGGCTGGCCGTGCTGAGTACGCCAAATGAGTCCGGATGGGGTGCTGCGCTATTCGGTCGGCGTTGGATCAACTGGCATGCGCCGTACCATCTCCAATTGTTTTCGGTGACCTCAATGCGGCTCGCTGCTCAGCAAGCGGGATTGATCGTTGAACGAACCATGACGATCACACCTTCAGCCTGGTTGCACTATCAGTGGCTTCATCTGCTCACTTATCCATCGGAGGGGACACCCTCGAGCTTTTGGGCTCCGGATGGGAAGTGGAGCCTCATGAAACGAATTGGGCGGAAGGCATTCACGATTGCTCATCAGTGCAAAGTCAACCACGCGATCACGCGCATATGTGATGCGTTGGGAGTGGGGGACAATCGATTGTTCTTCCTTCGCAAGCCATAATGCCGATGGTCTATATCCTGCTTCCGGTCCACAACCGCAAAGAGATCACGTGTGGATTTATCGAATGCTTGGCGGCTCAGACGTTCTCAAACTATCATTTGGTGCTGATCGATGATGGTTCAATCGATGGAACGGCCGAGATGGTCCAATCGCGAATCCCCTCGACGACGATCTTACAGGGAAAAGGTGACTGGTGGTGGGCCGGCAGTTTGCAACAGGGTCTGAATTGGTTGAAAGCAAGCGGTATTGAGGATCAGGCTCTGGTGCTGTTCATGAATGATGATGTCAGATTCGCCTCCGATTATTTGGAACGGGCGATTCGCCTCATGATCAATAAGCACCGTACGCTGTTGCTGTCGCAGTTCGGAAAATCTGAAGATGGCCCGGTGATGGAAACCGGGGTGCTCGCGGACTTCCGTCGGCTAAGCTTCGAAATCGCAAGTTCTCCGGAGAAGATCAATTGCCTGTCAACACGGGGATTGTTTGCCTATTGGGATGATATCCGATCCATCGGAGGTTTCTATCCGACATTGCTCCCGCACTATCTGTCCGACTATGAATTCACCATCAGGGCCCATCGCAAAGGACTAAAATGTGAGACGAGCGCTCACCTGGTAATTGAGCCGAATATCGAAACGACGGGGTATCGTGCGATAGGGAAGACATCCGTTCGTGATTCTCTTCAGAAATATTGGTCTAAGAAATCCTCCCATAACCCAATTTATTGGTCGTCCTTTATCGTGCTCGCCTCCGAGCCCCTGTGGGTACTCCCAAATTTGTTGCGAGTCTGGGTTCGGGCTGGCAAGGAGATGGCTCGAATCTGTCTGTTTTCAAAAACACGACCCCTGGGCACCATCTAGATATGTATCGTATGCGGTTTTGATGTGGATGGGAAGTTCGTGTCGATGAGCGTGGCTCCCATTACTCTCTTTGTCTACAACCGGCCCGTCCATACACGTCGAACAGTGGACGCCCTTTTACGGAATACACTTGCAGCACAAAGTGATCTGATCATTTATTCGGATGCGCCTAGACAGCCGAAGAACGAAGATGCGGTTAGTGCCGTGCGTGCTTATCTCAAAACGATTACGGGATTCCGATCAATCTCCATCGTCGAGCGTGAAAGGAATTGGGGGTTGGCCAACTCCATTATCGATGGCGTAACCTCAATTGTGAACAAGCACGGTCGCATCATTGTACTGGAAGATGATCTCGTCGTGTCACAACATTTTTTGGAATATGTGAATACGGCGCTGGATCGGTATGAACGCGAACATGGCGTCATGCAGGTGGCCGGCTACATGTTTCCTGTCTTCGTTGAGGTCAGCGAAGATGCGATGCTTCTTCCTCTGACGACTTCTTGGGGGTGGGCGACCTGGGCTCGGGCTTGGCGGCACTTTGACCCGAGCGTTACGACATGGTCGCAAATCAAAGGCAACGCCGAGCAAGTGAAGTCATTCGATTTGGGCGGTGCATATCCTTATTCGTCCATGATTGAGGCTCAATTTCGAGGAGAGATCGATTCCTGGGCGATTAGATGGTACGCCAGTGTGTTCGCGCAAAAAGGGTTGGTCCTCTTTCCTCGTGAGACACTGGTCTTCAATTCCGGCTTGGAAGGGAGCGGAACCCACGGGAAAGGCCCCGCTAACTGGAGAACTCATTGCCCCCCCGATCATTTTTCCGTTGGAATATTTCCGCAGGAAATTGCTGAAAGCCCTGTGTTTCCTCTGGTTGCTCAAGCTATCGCTAAGAGACAGGAAAGTAGTTTCAACGGAGTTCGCAGGTGGTTGCATGGAATTATGGCGAAGGCTCAAGGCAGAGATTAAACAACAACTTTACCTCCGATCCGGCCGTCGGCCGTGGTCTCGGGGATATGGGGAGTATCGGGAGAGGGAGATAGAACGAATATTGGATCTTGGCCTTTTTAACGAGCATACACTGCCTCAAGGATATGGTTTTCGACTTGATGAAAGGGTCATTGAGTACCCCTGGATTTTTAAGAGACTGCCGCCGGGGAATGAGGTCTTGTTGGATGCGGGGTCAGTTCTCAACCATCGTTTTCTTCTGGAGCGTCCTCCGTTAAAAGACAAGCGAATATTCATTTCAACACTCGCACCTGAGCCCGTATCCCTTACCACTCTGGGCGTCGCGTACGTCTATGAAGATCTCCGGGACAGTTGTTTTCGAAGCGACTACTTTGACCGAATAGTCAGTCTCTCGACGTTGGAACATGTGGGCATGGACAATACCCTGCTGTATACGGACGACCGGTCGAAGAAAGAAGATGCACCATCTGCATATCTGGATGCGATACGAGAACTCAAGCGTGTCCTCAAACCAGGGGGGCGTTTCTATCTCAGTGTTCCATTTGGAGAGGCAAAGAGCTATGGATGGTTCCAAGTATTCGATGCGCACAAGATCGATGCATTGATCAAGGAGTTTGCGCCCGCGTCCTACCAGGAACTCCATTTTAAATACTTGCCTGATGGATGGACTGTGTCGACGCGCGAGGACTCTGCCGATGCCACCTATTTCGACATTCATAAAACCAAGCAGTATGACCGTGACTTCGCGGCAGCATCCAGGGCAGTCGTGTGTTTGGAACTCTTAAAGTAATGTTTGGCTTGCTGCGGGCTTACAGGAAGGGCCGGACGGTCAAGTCGGAACCCGGAGTTGTTTTTCATCCGGAAGCAAAGATCATCAACATGCGCCTTCCCGAACACATACAAATCGGCGCATTCACTCACGTTCGCGGCGAACTGTTGACGTTTGCCCATGGTGGGCAGATTACGATTGGAAAGTATTGTTATGTCGGTGAGCAGAGCCGGCTGTGGTCAGCGGCTCGCATTCACATTGGTGACCGAGTCTTGATCGCCCATCTTGTCACGATCCTAGATAATCTGACTCATCCGATCTCAGCTCGTGCCGGCCCTGAGCACCTCCGTTCGCTTATGCAAAAAGGACATCCGCTGGTACGGGAGCTGGAGGAACAACCCGCAGCGTTAGGCGATGAGGCGTGGTTCGGATGTTCATCTGTCATCCTTAAAGGGGTTACGATTGGCGAAGGCGCCATCATAGGGGCTGGTAGCGTTGTCACGACGTCAATTCCACCCTGGACAGTGTGTGCGGGGAACCCGGCGCGAGTGATACGTGAGCTCACATCCGCAGAGCGTGTCTAATTCCGAGTCATGGGAAGAAGCCGTATGTTGGCTTCGCAATCAGCCCGACCAGCAGGAGCTGGTTCAAGCGTGCTTTTACGATGATCCTGTGGAGCAAGCCGCACAACGGTACTACTCAAGTACAGAATGGCAAGCTGTGCGGCCATATTGTTCACCAATGCAGGGCCGGGCGGTTGATCTCGGCGCTGGTCGTGGGATTGTCTCGTATGCATTGGCGCGTGATGGATGGACGGTTATAGCGGTCGAACCAGACTCGAGCGCCGTTGTGGGAGCCGAGGCGATTAGGCAATTGGCCAAAGCGACGCAATTACCAATCGACGTGATGGTTCAGTCGGGAGAACACCTCCCACTCCCAAATGATGTCTTTGACCTGGTTTTTTGTCGTGCCGTACTCCATCATGCGCGTGATCTTGCCGCACTGTGTCGAGAAGCAAGGCGAGTGCTCAAACCAGGAGGAAGGTTCATTGCCACACGAGAGCATGTGATCTCCCGCAAGACCGACCTCACCGCATTTCTCGAGTCTCATCCCCTCCATCGCTTGTACGGAGGCGAACACGCCTATCTTCTCAGTGAGTATCGGGATGCCATCACCGCCGCAGGTCTCGAGGTCGTGCGAGTGCTCAATCCGTATGCATCCGACATCAACTTGTTTCCCGATTCGCGTGCTGCGTTGAAGCGGCGAATCGCGAAACGATTGTATTTGCCTTCACAAGCACTGGTCCCCGGATTCATAGTCGACTGGCTTGGAAACCGTCTTGACCAACCAGGTCGACACTATTCGTTTATAGCTCAAAAACCGTCAGATGCCTCATAGGGTTGTCATCACGGGCGCTGCAGGATTCATCGGCCGCCATGTCGCTCGGCGGTTTGCACTCGCTGACTGGTCCGTTATTGGGCTGGGACATGGCACGTGGTCGCGCGAAGATGCCACGCTCTGGGGCATTGCCGAATGGCATCCGACCGATATTTCATTTGATGCTCTTTCCAATTTGGTGTCGATTCCCGATGCGATCATCCACTGTGCCGGCAGCGGGTCTGTAGGATATTCTTTGAATCACCCATTCCAGGATTTTCATCGGAGCGCTGGGACTGTGGCAGCGACGTTGGAATATATGAGACTCCGTGCGCCACACGCCCGCTTGGTGTACCTTTCGAGCGCCGCCGTCTACGGATATGCGGGAGATGCGCCCATTCGAGAGGATGCTTTACCAGCCCCCTTATCGCCGTATGGATTTCATAAAATGATGGGGGAGTCTTTGTGTCGGATGTACGGCACGCAGTACAAAGTGTCTTCCGTAATCGTTCGCCTCTTCTCGGTGTATGGATGCGGGCTTCAAAAGCAACTTCTCTGGGATGCGTGCTGCAAAGCCTTTGCCGGCAACCATTCATTCGATGGAGCCGGGGATGAAACCCGAAATTGGCTGCATGTGCAGGATGCCGCGGATCTGATTTACAGGGCCGTGGACCATTCCTCCACCGACAGTCTACCGGCAAATGGAGGCACCGGCGAGGCCCCGTCCATCCGCGCGGTCCTCCACGAGCTTTTTGCAGCTCTCCACATTTCGGCGGCACCGACGTTTTCTGGTATGACGCGGCACGGAGATCCCAAACATTACCAGGCGGATGTTTCGGTGATTCAAAAGTGGGGGTGGGTGCCAACAGTAGGCTGGCGCGACGGAATACGTGCCTATGCGGAATGGTTTCAGTCTCGAGCATCGTGATTCGTGTCGGGTTTATCCTTGCGTTTGACTCGACCGGCTGGCTGGGAGGTGTCAGTTACTATCGGAACCTACTGGGGGCACTTCGTTCGCTCCCGCGACCTCGCATCGAACCTGTCATCCTTACCGGTACCAAAACCGATGGGGGGCTTTGTGATCAGTTTCCCGCAGTGCCTCTTATACGATCCTCGCTCTTGGACTGGAGAAGTCCCGCATGGATGATGCGACGGATCTCGGCCGAGCTGCTTGGGAGAGACATCGGGCTTGAAAAGATTGTCCGCCAGCATCATCTCCGAGCGTTGTCTCATGAGGGGTTTTTCGGCAGTTTGGGAGCCATTCCCGTGCTCGGTTGGATCCCGGACTTTCAGGAACATCATCTTCCTCAATTGTTTTCCGAGGCGCAAATTCGGGCGCGCGTGAGAAAGCGTTCGCTCTTTTGCCAAGTTTGCACATGCCTGATCCTCTCCAGTTCAGAGGCCAAGCGCGATCTCAAGGAGTTGGACCCGCTATGCGGAAATAAAGCGAGGATCCTTCACTTTGTGGCCAATACTCAGGTTCCTCCACCGGGAATGATCGCGCAAGTGATCGGTCAATTTGGAGTCCGGAGGCCGTATTTTTATCTGCCGAACCACTTCTGGCAACATAAGAATCACGGCATCGTCATAGAAGCACTTCGTATCCTGAAGGATCGCGATATAGTTGCCTCGGTGATTGCTTCTGGTAATACCATGGACCCCCGACGGCCTCGCCATTTCGACGAGCTGATGACGTCTGTGAAGCAGGCGCAGGTAGAAGACCGATTCCTTCCGATCGGTGTCATCACCTATTCCCAAGTTTTGGCGCTTATGGCGGGATCGCTTGCGGTCATCAACCCCTCTCTTTTCGAAGGATGGAGTACGACTGTCGAAGAGGCGAAATCGATGGGCAAGGTCGTGCTCTTGTCCGATATCCCGGTGCATAGGGAACAAGCCCCCGGACGCGGGCGCTACTTTCCTCCTGATCGAGCTGAGGATCTCGCGATGCTGATGGCGGAAGCGCTGGCCAGCTACGATCAGGCCGTCGACCGGAAAAACATGTTGGCAGCTCAGGAAGCCGTCCCGGCTCGGCTTGAGAAATTTGCTCAAGCGTATGAGGATATTGTTTTGGAGCAGATCGTGTGAGCCATCGAGCCCTTGCCGCTGTCGTGATGGTGATCGACGGCGTGCCGCAGGATTGAAAGTCATTCTCCGATCATCAGGGCGACGAACCGCCGCATATTTCCAGTGAGTGCGATTGCCGCATTGAATTTGCCGGGCGTGACGATTGTTGTCGCCACGTACAACAACAAATCGACCGTCCAGCAGTGTATCGATAGCGTCGCGCAGCAGACATATCCGCATAAGGAGCTCATTCTTATCGATGGGGGATCGAGCGACGGCACCGTCGATGTACTCAAGGCGAGCCAGCAGAAGATCGCGCATTGGATTTCTGAACCGGATCGCGGAATCTATCACGCATGGAACAAGGCATTGGCTCGCGCCCGCGGCGAATGGATTTGCTTCCTTGGAGCAGATGACTATTTTTGGGATGCAACCGTCTTGGAGCGTATTAGCGAACAGTTCCGAATCGTCCCAGCCAGCATTCGGGTCCTATACGGACAGAACATGTTAGTCAATGCGAACGGAGAACGCCTCTATCAGATGGGCGAGTCGTGGGACGTGGCGAAGACACAATTTTTGGCCGGGATGTGCTTGCCGCATCCCGGCATGATGCATCACCGGAGCTTGTTTGAGGAATACGGTCCGTTCGACGAATCGTTTCGTATCGCAGGGGATTACGAAATGCTACTCCGTGAGCTGAAACACGCCGATGCGTTGTTCATCCCGGATCTCATCATTGCCGGGGTCCGACAAGGAGGAATCAGCAGCCGTCCAGATGCCGCCTTATGCATCCTGTCGGAATCCAGGCGAGCGCAGAGAATGCATGGGCAGAGGCTCCCATCCCTGCTTTGGCTGCAATCTATGGTCAGAGTCTATTTAAGACTCCTCTTGTGGCGTGTGTGTGGGGAGCGAATCGCTCGCAGCGCACTTGACCTGGGCAGGCAAATATTCAATCAGCCAAAGCACTGGACGAAAACATAAATGGGGCGACCATGTGTTCTGGGATAGCCGAGTGAAGTGGCCTCTCGTCACTGTCGTGATGTCGGCGTACAACGCGTCCGGGACCATTGGCATTGCGTTGCGGTCGGTTCTTGCCCAAACATATCAAGATTGGGAGCTCATCGTCGTCGATGATGGTTCAACCGATCAGACCAGAGAGGTTCTGTCGCATATGCAGGATTCTCGATTCCGATTTGTTCAGGATCCGCCTGGGAATATGGGTCTTTCGTACCGGTTAAATCAATGTGTGCACCTTGCGAGGGGACAATATGTCGCCAGAATGGATGCCGATGACGTTGCCTACCCTCAGCGCCTTGAGCGTCAGGTTCAGTTTCTTGAAGCCCATCGAGATGTTGATCTGCTTGGAACGGGTGCTGTGATATTCAAGGGCAAGGGGGAGATCATTGGCCGTTATCCAACAGCATGCTCGCATGAAGCCATTTGCCGGCGACCGTGGTGGGGCTTTCCGCTTGCCCACCCGACGTGGATGGGCAAGCGGACATGGTTTTTGTCCCATTCCTACTCCGAGAAGGATATACGATGCGAAGATCAGGCGCTTCTTCTTCAAAGCTTTGCACACAGCCGCTTTGCAGCGCTGGAAGAAGTGCTATTGGGCTACCGAGTAGGCAAGATTTCGGCCAGAAAATTGGGACGAGGTCGGCTGAACTTCTGTCGTCGTTTGCTTGCGAGCGTGAAGGATCTTCCTTCGTTGGGCTGGGCGTTGATGGGACTTGGTGTGCATGGATCTGCTTTGGCAAGGGATTTCATCGTTCAAGCAGGTGGCACCATCGGAAAAGGATCTCGCAGGTCGTGGGTTGCTGCAAATCAGGCGGAGAGAGAGCAGTGGCAATCCGTATGGGCTCGATTGTCTCTTGAGCCTCCGATTCTTGGGCGGACATGACCATTAACATTCGTCCTGCACTCTTATGTGCGGTATTACTGGTGTTTTAAGATACATGGAGCCTGATCTCGGTGGGATCGTTTCGGCAATGGTCGGGGCGATTCGCTATCGCGGGCCGGATAATTCGGGCCTCTGGTGTGATCGTTCTGTGGGCCTCGGATTTGGCCATGCGCGCCTGTCGATTCTGGATCTTTCTCCCGCCGGTCACCAGCCGATGCAATCGACTTCCGGCCGATATGTGATCGTGTTCAATGGCGAAATCTACAATCACCTGGAGCTACGAGAGCAACTTCCTCAGAGGTCATGGCGCGGGCATTCGGACACCGAAACACTGTTGACGGCCTTTGAAACCTGGGGTGTTGAAAAAACTCTCCAAACCAGTGTCGGTATGTTTGCCTTAGCCCTGTGGGATCGTGTCGAGCGCTGCTTGATCTTGGCCCGCGACCGCATCGGAGAAAAGCCGCTCTACTATGGATGGCGTAACGGGACGTTCATGTTCGCCTCGGAGCTGAAGGCGTTGGAAGTCCACTCAGACTGGACTGGCGAGATTGATCGAGGCGCCTTGGCGTACTTCATGCGCTATGCCTATGTGCCTCTACCGCACTCCATCTATGTCGGGATCCGAAAGCTCCTGCCGGGTACCTACGTGATCATCTCACCCAGCGATTCAGCCGGGCACTGGCCTCAACCCAAACCCTATTGGTCTGCCGTAACGGTGGCCGGGCAGGACATCAGACCGGATTGGACCGATAGGATGGCTGTGGACGAATTGAACCGGCTGTTGAGTGGCGCAATTGAGGCACAAATGGTCGCCGATGTGCCTCTCGGCGCGTTTCTCTCGGGCGGCATCGATTCCTCCACCGTTGTAGCGCTGATGCAGGCGCAGTCATCTCGGCCCATCAGGACTTTTTCAATAGGATTTCCCGAAGCCGAATACAATGAAGCCCCGCACGCGAAAGCCGTCGCTGCCTACCTGGGAACGGAGCACACCGAACTTTATGTGAGTCCGGCCGACGCATTGGCCGTGATTCCGCTCTTGCCATCGATGTATGACGAACCATTTGGCGATTCGTCCGCCATCCCCACCTATCTTGTTGCGCAGCTGGCCAAGCAGCATGTCACAGTGGCGCTTTCGGGGGATGGAGGGGACGAATTGTTCGGAGGGTACAATCGGTATTCCTGGGGGCGGTTGATCTGGAACCGGATCGCACACGTGCCGGTTTCTATACGGTCACTCATGGGTCGTGCCATGAGGGTGCTGTCGCCAGAGCAGTGGGATACGCTCGCTAGGGTCCTGCGCCCAGGTCTGCCGGACGCGTTCCGCATGACGATGCTTGGAGATAAAATCCATAAACTCGCTATGATGGTCGATGCGGAGAATCCAGCGGAACTGTATCGGCGATTGATATCGCAACACCTCGAGCCGGCCTCGTTGGTCGTCGGGTTTCATGAAGAACGCATCTGGGCTGATGACCAAGCAGGCCGGCTGACGAAGCATGATTTCAGCGAACGGATGATGTTCCACGACTTGGTCGGATATCTGCCCGATGATATTTTGGCAAAACTGGATCGCGCGACGATGGCGGTCAGTCTGGAAACCCGAGTCCCCCTGCTCGACCATCGCGTGGTGGAGTTCGCCTGGAGCCTGCCTCTGTCGATGAAAATCCGAGCGGAAAGCGAGGGAAAGTGGCTGCTCCGCCAGGTTCTCTATCGCTACGTGCCGAAACACTTGGTCGAACGTCCAAAGATGGGATTTGGAATGCCGTTGGACTCATGGCTCAGAAGCAGTCTGAGAGATTGGGCCGAGGCATTGTTAGATGAGTCCCGGCTTCGACGCGAGGGCTATCTCGATCCGGCTCCCATTCGAGAGAAATGGCGGGAACATCTCTCGGGTCGGCGCAATTGGCAATATTGGCTCTGGAATGTGTTGATGTTTCAAGCTTGGCTTCATGGCCATGAACGATCGTCCACGCCTGCTGTATCTCATCACTGAAGACTGGTATTTCTGGTCCCATCGTCTGGATCTGGCGCGAGCCGCCCGAGACGCCGGATATGAAGTCATTGTGGCGACTCGTGTGACCGATCATGGCGAACGAATTAGAGGTGAGGGTTTTCGGCTCGAGCCGTTGAAAATGATTCGGCGGAGCCGCAATGTGCTTCACGAGTTGTCCACCATCGCGGAACTCGTGCGGTTGTATCGGTGTGTCAGGCCGGACATTGTCCATCATGTGGCCCTGAAACCGATTCTCTATGGATCGCTGGCTGCATGGATTGCCGGAGGACCTGCCGTCATCAACGCGTTCGCCGGTCTCGGCTATGTGTTCATCGAGGAACGGAACAGGCTGTTGCGTTGGTGCGTGAAGACGGCGTTGAAAGCAATGCTTCGGTTAGGCTGCTCAACGGTGCTTGTCCAGAATCACGATGATCAGGGTCAACTCGTTCGAGAGGGTGTTGTTCCTGCTTCACGGACAAGAATTATTGCGGGGTCAGGCATTGATATCAGGATGTTTTGCCTTCAACCGCTCCCAACCGGCATACCGATCGTCCTGCTTCCGGCCCGGATGTTGTGGGACAAGGGGGTTGGAGAGTTTGTTGAGGCTGCTCGTGACTTAAGACACCAAGGTGTCATGGCGAGATTTGTCCTCCTTGGACGGTGTGATGAACACAATCCTGCTGCGATTCCTCAGCTGCGGCTTGATGAATGGGTGCAGGAAGGGGTGGTGGAATGGTGGGGGCACCGAGACGATATGCCGACCATGTATGGAATTGCCATGCTTGTCGTGCTGCCTTCGTACCGCGAAGGTCTGCCAAAAGTATTGTTGGAAGCGGCGGCCTGCGGGAAGGCGTTGGTGGCAACCAATGTTCCCGGTTGCCGGGATATCGTGCGCGATCGGTTTAATGGGCTGCTCGTCCCCCCCAAAGATCCCACGGCGTTAGCGGCCGCTATTGACGAGTTGCTGTCTGACCATCGGGTGCGGGAAGTTATGGGGCAGCGAAACCGAATACTCGCCTTAAGCGAATGGTCCGGCGCAAAGATTAGTGAACAGGTGCTCACCCTGTACCACAATGCGTTGAAATCTTCTTCTGTATCGGATCGCTCCCATGGGTACGCATGACCAAGGTATTGGTGACAGGTGCGGCAGGGTTTCTTGGATCATCGCTGGTGGAAGAGCTCTGCCGGTCAGGGTGTCAAGTTCGAGCTGTCGTTCATGATTCAACCTGGCTCACCCCGGTCTTGGGGAAGGTCGAAACCGTTGCTGCGGATATTCGCGACCCGAAGGAGATCCAAGCGACAGCAATCGGCTGTGGGGCTGTCGTTCATCTCGCGGCCAAAGTGCATGCGATCGATGATCCGGACGCAGGGCAAGACTACGACCCAGTTAACGTCGAAGGCACGAGACATGTCCTCGATGCAGCTGTCGCATCGGGCGTGGGTCGCGTGGTGTTTGCCAGTTCGGTCAAGGTCTTTGGAGAAGAAACACAGGGGTGTATCGATGAATCGCGGACGCCGGATCCACAGACCGCCTACGGTCGGTCAAAATGGCGAGCCGAGCAGCTGGTCTCTGAATACGCTGCTCGGCATGGCTTCACCGCAGTATCACTCCGCCTTCCCATGGTCTATGGACCGACGATGAAAGGCAACCTCTTTCGAATGATCGAAGCGATCGATCATGGGCGGTTTCCCGCGTTGCCTCGTCTCTCAGCGGTCCGAAGCCTCTTGCATGTCGGGAACTTCGTGCAGGCTGCGCTGCTGTGCCTTCACGCGCCGACTATCGGCCGAGCGGCGTACATCGTTGCCGATACCGAGCCGTATTGCGTGACTGACGTCTATGACTGGTTGCGAGCCGGATTGGGGAAATCGCTCCCGCGATGGCGAGTTCCACTCTGGATGCTCAAAGGAGGCGCGCGAGGTGGAGACTTGTTCCACGCCATCAGTGGACGGCATGCTTCCCTGACGACCGAACGTCTGGCAAAGCTCATCGGATGTGCGTGGTTCAATTCCACGGCCATCACACGTGAATTGGGGTATGACGCGACGCACTCGTTCAAGGAAGCGGTTCCCGAACTGATTGCGTTCTATCGCGGGGCAACCGGTGCCGGATCTTGAGAAAGTCGAGCACGGAGAGTAGTGTGACCCGATAAGACAGGAACCATGCAAATCATAATGGTCATATTTCCAGCGGCTGTGGCGTTTCTCTCGGCGTGGTGGATCACGCGAAGCTTGTGTTCACCGAAATCGTTTCTTTCGATACTCGCTCACCCAAATGAGCGAACCTTGCATTCCATGCCGACTCCGCAAACCGGAGGGTTGGCCATTGTTGCCAGTGTGGTGATCGGTCTTATTGCAGCTGCAAGCATGCTTGCCATTGCACAACCGACGAAAGCCGTGCTCCCGAAGGGAGTGGCCTCGGGAAGCGTCTGGATTGTGGCTTCCATGCTCCTTATCTTCATTGTGTCCTTCGTTGACGATTGTATCGGTCTTCCTGCAAGTCTCCGATTGGGCGTACAAGCAGCCTCCGCGTTTATCATTATCGGCGGGGTGGGGCTGACCATATCTTCCATCCCGATCCCGGGAGTGCAGGTGATCCATCTTGGAATGGCGGCGATTCCTGTGAGCGCACTCGTGCTGATGTGGATGGCGAATCTCTATAACTTTATGGATGGTATGGATGGATTTGCGGGCGGGATGACGTTGTGGGGGTTTGGTTTTCTCGCCTATTTCGGGTGGGAAGCCAATTTCCCAATCATGCTCATCATCGCCTCGTTCGTCGCGATGAGTGCACTGGGGTTTCTCGCTCATAACTTCCCGCCGGCGCGTATTTTTATGGGTGATGCCGGGAGCATCACAGTCGGTTTCTTGGCCGGAACGTTGATGCTCCTAGGAATGCGAGACAAGATATTCGATTTTTGGGTTCCGATTATTGTTTTTTCTCCCTTCATTCTTGATGCGACGGTGACGTTGATCCGACGGGCCCTGCGACGCCAAAAGATCTGGGAGGCTCACCGGGAGCATTATTATCAACGGCTGGTGTTGAGCGGATGGAGTCATCGCCGGACCGTGCTCGCAGAGTATGGAGTCATGATTATCTGCGGAGGATTGGCGATTCTCTATCATCATTCAAGCGGAAATTGGCGGTTGCTCGTTCTTGGTGCCTGGCTGGTCATGTTTTTCATATTAGGGAGACTTGTGAATAGGTTGGAGCAGAAACGAACATACTCTCATCCTCCCCGAAATCCGCACGCAGCAAGCGACAGCAATCCCGTCCAGACCGCGCCGGCACAGGATTCTTCAAAAGTGACCGTCGAAGCGTAGCGTGATCTTGCTTCGCCTGGCATTGTTCCGAACGAAGTAGCATGTTTATTACGAAGAGAGTCTCGGACCCGGGAGAGGGCATGGAGGTATCTCATTGGCGGATCAATCGCCTGCAGGCGGAGGCGAGACGGGTGGCGGGCTGGACGACGACCGCACTCGGCTTCACCATACCGATTTGGGTGGTGGCGGACGGCATTCTTGTCGCTCTGCTTGTCGCGTGTTGGGTCGCCAGCGGAGAGTGGCGGCAGCGAATCCGTCGGATCACCGCGAATCCTGTGGCAGTGAGTGCGTTATTCTTGTTCGGGTGGTTGCTGGCAGGATCCTTATGGGGAATGGGTTCTCTGGAAGAGCGTGCGCTGGCCGTGAAGAAGTACGCCGATCTGTTGCTGATTCCTTTGTTGATTTCAATGGCGGTCGACGTCTACGAACGGAATCGCGCGCTTCTAGCGCTCGCGATATCGTTAATCGTGACGCTGCTGCTGTCTCTTGCCTTGAGTGGGGGGGGGCTTCAAGCCAACGAAGCTCTCAATTGTGATCGGTTTAACCCATGCGTATTCAAAAAACACACAACGCATAACATACTGATGGCCTTCGGTGCATTGTTGTTTGCCGTGTTGGCTTGGAAGTCTTCACAGAGATGGATCCGATGGGGATGGGGGGCTGCCTCGGCCATGGCCGCAGGTAATGTGCTATTGATGGTGCAGGGTCGAACGGGATATGTGGTGTTGGCGGGGCTTACGATGGTGGCCCTCTATATGCTTTTCGGATGGCGAGGCGCGATGGGAGCGGTCTTGGCTCTTTGCGTGACATTTTACTCGGCGTATCACGTCTCTACCTCTTTTCACGATCGTGTCAATCTTGTGGCCACCGGTGCCACCCAGTGGAATCCTCAGTCGGCTACGTATGATGGTGTTACCGAGCGGTTGGAATTTTTCTATCACACTGTCGAGATCATTCGGGATCACCCGCTGATGGGCGTCGGGACTGGAGGGTTTGCGCAGGCCTATGCCGCACGCGTACAGGAAGCAGGCCGGCCTGTTCCAACGCACCCACACAATCAATATCTCCTGATCATGGCACAGGTCGGAATTATCGGGCTCTGCCTGTTACTCTGGCTCTTTGCACAACAGTGGCGATCGACCGCTCTCACCAGTGATGCGACGTATGGATTCCTTGCCAGGGGGTTGGTGGTCACGATCGCGATCGGATGTCTCTTCCAACCCGCACTCAACGACCATACGGAGAAACTGCTGTACTGCTGGCTCTCCGGGCTGATGTATTCCGGAACTGATCTGCAACTCGATACGAAGGCATGAGTCTTTCGAGCTACATCATCGCCTACAACGCGGCGAAGAAGATTGCCGATGCCATTAATAGCGTATTATGGGCGGATGAAATCATCGTGATCGATTCTGCCAGTACGGACGAGACGGCCCAGATCGCGCAGGACTTGGGAGCCCGGGTCGTCCAGATTCCATTTCAGGGTTTCGGCCATCTTCGAAATCAAGCCATTGCGGTGTGCACGCACGAGTGGATCTTCAGCCTCGATACGGATGAACAGTGCACACCCGAAGTCCGGGACGAGATTCTCGCGGTCCTCGCCGAGACTCCTGCACACGACGCCTATCTGGTGCCGAGACGAAATTACTTCATGGGATGTTGGATCAAACATTCCGGCTGGTATCCGAATTTCCGCCAACCCCAGCTGTTTCGGAAGGGGGCGATGAAATATGCGCAATCTCCCGTCCATGAAGGGTACGAACTGTTGACCGCCAAGCCGGTCGGACGCCTGACACATGCGATTTGGCAGATCCCGTTCGGTGACTTTGAGGAAGTTGTGAAGAAGGCCAACCGCTATTCGTCGCTTGGAGCGCTGAAGCTGGCCGATCGACGGGTGTCGATGGGGGCGGCCCTGTTTCACGGTCTTTGGTCATTTCTCAAACACTATGTGGTCAAGCGAGGGTTTCTGGACGGCTGGCCCGGATTCGTTATCGCCTTTGGAAATTTTGAGGGGACTTTTTATCGGTATGCCAAGCGATTCGAGCAGCAAGAGATGTGGCCGCTTCCCAAACAGATACCACTTCGACGTTCCGGTAGCGCACCTCCGAAATGAACACGGCAGTGATCGTTACGACCTACAATCGTCCGGATGCTCTGGCGGCTGTTCTAGAGGGGTATTGCGGTCAAAGCGATCGCGATTTTGGGCTCGTTGTTGCGGATGACGGTTCGAAAGAGGAGACGGCGGAGATTGTCCGGCAGTTTGCACAGCGCGCCCCGTTCTCGCTGGCGCATATTTGGCAGGAGGACCGTGGATTTCGAGCCGCCGCGATTCGCAACCGTGCCGTCACGTCGACGAGTGCCGACTACATTATTTTCACGGATGGAGATTGTGTTCCCTCCCGGCATTTCGTGCGTGTCCACAAGCGACTGGCCGAACCAGGTTACTTTCTGGGGGCGAATCGTGTGTTGCTCACCGACGAGTTGACGAACCGTGTCGTGCATGAGCGGCTTCCGATTCATGCGTGGGGCGGAATCGAATGGGCCCTCTCCTGGTCACGGAGGGAAATCAATCGGGTACTCCCGTTGATGACATTGCCCGATGGGCGGTTCCGAAAATGGACCCCCGGTCGCTGGAAAGGTATCAAGACGTGCAATCTCTCCGCATGGCGTACAGATTTGATCCGTGTGAATGGACTCGACGAGTCCTATGAGGGGTGGGGGTTGGAAGATTCTGACTTGGTCATTCGGCTTCTTCATGCCGGAGTGAAACATAAGAACGCGCGATTCGCCGCGACCGTATTCCATTTATGGCATCCCGAGCAGGATCGCATGAGACTTGCTGCCAATCAAAAGCGGTTGGAGGAGCTGTTGCAGTCGACGACGGTGCGCGCCGCCATTGGACTTGATCGACACGGTGGCCTTTGATGCGACACGGACGTTCTCGTTCCACGAGAGATTAGATACGTTTCCTCTTCCACATGTGGTCCCGACCTGCTCGACAAGCGGCATGATAGCTAGTGGCCGGATGAATCGGGAAATGCGGAGCGCATTGGTCGTCTGTACGCGTCGAATCGGCGACGTGCTCTTAGCTACGCCCGTTGTGCGCTCCCTCAAGACCGCGTTGCCGCATCTGATCATCGATATGCTGGTGTTCGAAGGGACGCAAGAGATCGTGTCGGCTAATGGAGATATCCGGAGAATATTGACGATTCCCGAGCGTCCGACGATCGGAAAACATCTGAAGTTACTCCGCTCGATCTGGCGGCGCTATGATGTCGCTTTTTCCGTCCTGGCGGGAGACCGCCCCACTTTTCACGCTTGGGTTGCCGGTCGATATCGTATCGGGACTCTTTTGCCGGATAACAAATCACGGTGGAAACAACGCCTACTCCACGAATGGGTTCCCTTTGACAACCTGGATACCCATACGGTCGTCATGAATCTGCGGTTGCTGAAACCGTTAGGAATCAAACCTCTTGGAACCCCTATTGTGGCGTGGACGCAAGAAGATGAAGAATCCGTTCGGGATGTTTTTCTTCAGATCCGGGATACTCAACGATATGCCGTGTTACATATATCGCCGAAGTTTGCCTATAAGACCTGGACGGTGTCCGGCTGGATTGCGCTCGGGCGATGGTTGAGTGACCGGGGGATGGGGGTTGTTGTCACCGGCGTGGAGTCAGACCAAGAGGCGTACTGTGAACAAGTCATTCAAGGGTTGCCGGGGGCAGTGAATCTGGTCGGCCGAGTGACACTGCCGGCTCTTGGTTGTCTCTTAAGCCGCGCGGCGCTGTATGTCGGAACGGATACGGCCGTGAGTCATATGGCCGGCGCTGTCGGGGTGCCCACCGTCGTACTCTTTGGGCCGTCAAATCCGGTGAAGTGGGGCCCGTGGCCGAAGGACTTCCCGCCAACGACGCACAGTCCGTGGGTGAGACGAGGCTCGCAGCGGCAGGGAAATGTGTTTCTGCTCCAAGGAGAAGGGGAGTGTGTGCCATGCCTTGGTGAAGGGTGCGACCGTCACGTCAACAGTTTGAGCGATTGCCTCCAGCAGTTGTCTGTGCAGCGGGCCATTCAGGCCGTCGAAACCATTCTTGGGGAGCGAACGCTCTTCATCTCGACCCCAGGGTACGCATGAAACAGTCGGCAGCCAAGCTCTTTCGCTCCATTGCCGGACGATACGGGAACGTGGTGCTCCTCTATCGGTCATTTCTCGTCATCGGCGCACAGTTGGTTCTGATTCTCTTGGCAAACCTGACCGCGTTTGCATTGCGATTCGATGCCGACCTTCCTCCCGAGTATCAGCAGCTCATGTGGGATCACGTTCCCGCCGTGTTGCTGATATTCGGGTCCGGCTTATGGATGTTTGGGATTCAGCGAGGGCTTTGGAGATATGTCGGCATTTACGACTTAGGAAAAATCCTGCTGGCCTCCCTAACGGGCGCGGCGGCTTTTTACGGAGTCATTCATCTCATCGGCGGGATTACCCAGTATCCTCGCTCCGTCATCGTCCTGACTGGTCTGTTGAACGGATTGTATTTGTCGGGCATACGATTGGCGGTACGGGGATTCCGGGAATGGATCCGGATGGCCGATCCGACCGCCCGGCGAGTGCTGATCGTCGGCGCGGGAAATGCCGGCGAGTTGCTGGTAAGAGACATGCTTTCCGATGCCAACTATAACAGCCGGCCGGTTGGGTTTGTGGATGATGATCCCATCAAACGCAAGATGACGATCCATGGAATCCCGGTTGTGGGGACGATCGCCGATATTAGACATGCGGCGGATCGGCTGAAAGTTCACGAGATCATCGTCGCCATTCCATCCGCATCAACCACGGTGAAGCAAAAAGTCCTGGCGGCTTCAGAAGGGTGCACTGTCCCGATCAAGACCTTACCCAATCTCAAACAATTATTGGGTGATCCCGTCTCTTTGCAACAAGTACGGCCGATGAGCCTGGACGATTTGCTTCAGCGTGAACCGATCCAGACTGATTGCCAGGACCTGCACCCTCTCATCACCGGTAAGACCTTGCTGGTCACCGGAGCGGGAGGTTCGATTGGGTCCGAGTTATGTCGGCAGATTGCGCAGCACGAGCCAAAGGTCTTAGTGTTATTTGAACGGTATGAAAATGCCCTCCATGCGCTTTTGCTGGAATTGAGGGCGGCGTTTCCGGAAGCAACGATCCTCCCCCGTATAGGGGACGTGACGGTGCCTGACCGTGTCTCGGAAGTATTTCGCCAGACCGGTCCCGATATCGTGTTTCATGCCGCGGCACACAAACATGTCCCACTCATGGAATTGAATCCGAAAGAAGCGATTCGCAACAATATCCTAGGAACCCGCGTAGTTGCCGAAGCTGCCATGCAAGCGGGCGTCGACCGATTCGTTCTTATTTCCACAGATAAAGCGGTTAACCCATCGAGCATCATGGGTGTCACCAAGAGGATTGCCGAACATTTGCTGCAAGAGTGTAACCATACAGGTTTGACGAAGTTCACCGTCGTGCGGTTCGGGAACGTGTTGGGCAGTAATGGAAGCGTGGTGCCTCTCTTCGCCGAACAGATCCGCAAAGGAGGACCAGTGACGGTGACCCATCCTGAGATCAAGCGGTTCTTCATGACGATCCCCGAGGCGGTGCAATTGGTTCTCCAGGCCAGTGTGATGGGTCGGGGAGGAGAAGTGTTTGTCCTGGATATGGGCGAGCAAATCCGAGTGACCGACCTCGCCAGAAATATGATTGTGCTGGCCGGCCTGGTTCCCGGTAAGGATATCGACATCATCTTTACCGGTCTCCGGCCTGGGGAAAAGTTGTACGAAGAACTCTTTGAGGAACGTGAACAGGTTGAACCGACTGCCCATCCGAAGATCCACCGAGCCGCCGGAGCCCCGGTCCCCGTCGGTGAGCTGAGCGAATGGTTGGAGGCGTTGCAGGCCAATCTGCCGAAATACGACGAAGCGGAGCTGCTCCGAGACCTTCAGCGGCTTGTCCCGAGTTTCCATCCGACCCTCTCGCCGGATGTCCTCTAGAATCTGTGTCAGCAGGAGGCTTCCCCGCGTTCCCTGAAGCCCTACAGTTTTAACCGATGCCAACCGATAAGAATGGAAAGTGTCCGACCAGAATAGGAGGGTGATGCAGTGAAAGGTGTCGTGCTGGCGGGAGGCTTGGGCAGCAGATTATTGCCTCTCACCAAGGTCACGAACAAGCATCTGCTTCCAGTGTATGACCGGCCGATGATCTATTATCCGATTCAGACGTTGGTCAATGCGGGTGTGACGGAGATCATGTTGGTGACGGGTGGCAATAGCGCTGGCGATTTTCTGAAACTGCTCGGGAATGGGAAAGAGTTCGGCCTCAAACATCTCAACTATACCTATCAGGAGGGCGAAGGAGGCATAGCTGACGCCCTTCGGCTGGCGGAACACTTTGCGGATGGCGAATCGATCTGTGTCGTGTTGGGTGACAACATTATTCAGGGAAACATCGCCACGGCGGCGGATCACTTTCGCTGCCAGCGAAAGGGAGCGAAGATTCTTCTCAAAGAAGTCAAAGATCCGCAGCGGTTCGGTGTGCCGGTTTTGGAAGGAGAACGTTTCGTAAGAATCGAGGAAAAACCGGGCCAGCCACGGTCGCCATATGCCGTGACGGGCATTTACTTTTATGATCCTCACGTCTTCGAGTTCATCCGAGCGCTGAAGCCCTCCGCAAGAGGGGAGTTGGAAATTACCGACGTCAACAACGCCTATATCAAGGCCGGAACGCTGACATGGGATCTCCTACAGGGGTGGTGGACGGATGCCGGCACCATCGAGTCATTGTATCTGGCCAATCAGTGGGTCGGCCAAACCGGCGCAAATAATATGGAGTTGGAATCGTAGATGCGTATCCTTGTCACCGGCGGCGCTGGGTTCATCGGGTCTCATCTTGTTCGACGTCTGCTTGCATCGTCGCAGCATGAGATTGTCAATCTCGATGCCCTTCGCTATTCGGGGAACTTGACGAACCTGGACGCGGTCAGTCGGCATCCGGGGTATGTCTTTATCCAGGGCGATATTTGTGATGCGTAACTGGTTTCGTCTGTGATTCGAAAATATCGAGTCGAAGGCATCATCAATTGCGCTGCGGAGACACATGTCGACCGTTCGATTCTTGACCCAGGCAGCTTTGCGCGCACTGATGTGGTGGGCACGGGCGTATTACTTGAAGAAGGGCGCCATGCCGGGGTTGCACGGTTTCTACAAGTCAGCACCGACGAGGTCTATGGCAACGTCGAATCCGGGCTGTCGACCGAAGCCGATCGGTTGGCGCCGCGTAGCCCCTATTCAGCCAGCAAAGCAGGGGGGGATCTTCTTGTGCTGAGCTATTGGACGACCTATCGGTTTCCCGTGGTCGTGACGAGAGGCAGTAATACTTACGGTTCCCATCAGTATCCGGAAAAACTTATTCCTCTCTTCGTGACGAACGCCATCGATGATCAGCTGTTGCCGTTATATGGCGACGGAAGATACTGCCGAGATTGGCTTGCCGTCGACGATCATTGTGCCGGGATCGAACGGACATTTTTTGATGGGGAACCGGGAGCCATCTACAATATCGGCGGGGGAAACGAGCGCGAAAACATCGTGGTTGCCGAGGAGATTCTCTCTTGTCTGGGCAAGCCGAAGAGCTTGCTTCGCTTTGTGACGGACCGGCCTGGTCACGACCGCCGTTATGCCGTTGATTGCGGGAAACTGCGACAGCTGGGATGGTGCCCTACCGTACCGTTCGAAGAAGGACTGCGCGCGACAGTCCGGTGGTATCAAGAGCATGAATCCTGGTGGCGCCCCATCAAGTCCGGAGAGTTCCGGAAGTACTATGAGCAGATGTACGGCAAACGGTTGCAGCAAGTAGGTTAGAACGACGAGTCCTGTTGAATAGCCGACGGGCACACCGGTCCGAGACTCCACCTGAACCAGGTCTCAAGTCAGTCGATTGCCAAGATGCGAATTCTCCTCACCGGGGCTAATGGGCAACTGGGTACTGTGCTCTGCAGGATGCTCGGATACGAAACGGTCATTTCCAAAGATCTGCCGGACTTCGATCTCGCGCAGCCGACGGTTCATGAAGAAATCGTTGAAGCCTCGCCAGACCTGATTATCCATGCCGGGGCCTATACCGACGTAGACGGGGCTGAGCGGGAACCCGATCTGGCGATGGCGGTAAACGCGAAGGGAACGGAGCAGGTTGCGAAGGCCGCCGTTCGGCTTGGCGCCCGCTTGATCTACATTTCTACCGACTATGTCTTCGACGGCGAGCAGCAAAGACCATATCGTGAGTACGATAGCCCTCGCCCGATCAATCAATATGGACTGTCAAAATGGAAGGGAGAACAAGTTGTCCTGGCATCGGGCGCCAACGCGCTTATCATTCGGACGGCGTGGCTCTATGGGGCCGTCGGTAAGAATTTTGTGAAGTCGATTATACGTGCCTCGCAAAGCGGGTCGACCTTGAAGGTTGTGAATGATCAGTGTGGATGTCCCACGTATGCCGAAGATCTGGCCTCCGCCGTTGCGTCGCTCATCGGCCACGATGTGCAGGGAGTCGTCCATGTCACCAATGGTGGACAGTGCACGTGGTATGAGTTTGCGCAGGCCATCGTCCGCGAAATGGAGCTCCCATGTTCTGTCCTGCCGATCACGACCCAGCAGGCAGGCCGCCTCGCCAAGCGGCCGCCCTATTCTGTGCTGAGTTCGACCCGGCTGGTGTCATTGGGTCTTATGTTACCTGAATGGAACCAGGCATTGACGCGATTTGCCAAAGGCGTTCAGGTCCCTCTGCCCGACCCTCAATAAGCACAGGTTCTTCACGGCCAAAATCCTTTGCAATGGCCGAGAGACTCGCTAAGATAGCACTCGATTGCTGCCGGAGAGGCAGCTTTTTCTTGTGAAACGCTCGTGAAACGAAAAACTCGGCAGCAGCCCGCGAAGAGCCTCTTACGGAATATCCGATTGCTGGCCACTGATGTGGACGGAGTCCTGACCGATGCCGGCATGTATTATGCCGAGTCGGGTGATGAATGGAAAAAGTTCAATACCCGCGATGGAATGGGGATCAAACTACTGCAAAAGGCCGGACTCATTACGGCAATCGTCACGCAGGAGCGAACGAGGTTAGTGGCCAGGCGGGCGGAAAAACTCGCCATCCCGGAGCTTCATCAGGGAGTGATGGACAAATTGTCGGTGATCCGCGACATGGCGGTGCGACATGGCATCTCACTCCGGCACGTCGCGTATATCGGCGATGACGTGAACGACATTGGAGCTTTAAAAGCCGTGGGATTGTCGGCGGCCCCCGCGGATAGTCTTCCTCAAGTATTGGAAATCGTAGACTATGTGTGTCGGCAGAAGGGGGGAGAAGGGGCGGTGCGTGAGCTCGCGGACATGATCCTCCAATCTCGGAGCGAGGCGAATATTATAAAGTAGAGATGTTGAGGGAGGCTATGGCGCGCACATACACACTATATCCAGTGATTATGGCAGGGGGGAGTGGGACCAGGTTTTGGCCGTTGAGCCGCCATCTGTTCCCAAAGCAGCTCTTGCGGATCGGCGGAGAGCATACATTGATTCAACAGACCATGCGACGCGTCTCAGGCTGTGCGCCGGCAGCTCACGTCCTGATCTCGACGAATGCGGCACAGGCTGATCTCATCCGTGGCCAACTGTCTGATTGGAAAGACGACCTGGCAAACGGATTCCTTCTAGAACCGGAAGGACGGAACACCGCGCCCGCCATTGCTTTTGCCGCCATCGAAGTATTGGCGCGTGATCCCAATGGTCTCATGTTGGTCGTTCCCGCCGATCATGTGGTGACCGGGCAGCGCGATTTTGAGGCGGCAGTGCAATTGGCTTCCAAATTGGCAACGGAGGGTTACTTGGTCACGTTCGGGATTAAGCCGATTCGACCTGAAACCGGGTACGGCTATATCAAACCGAACGGCAACGTGCTGCTTGGTAAACAGGGAAAACTGAAGGGACATCCTGTTCAAAGGTTCGTGGAGAAGCCCAATGCGACCAAGGCAGCTCAGTATCTGAAGGCAGGTCAGTATTTTTGGAACAGCGGCATGTTTGTCTGGCGGGCCGCGACGATTTTGGAGGAGATTGCCCTTCATCAGCCGGCAATTGCGGCCTCGATGGAGCGGATCCGGGAACTTAAGAAGGGCGGCGCTCCGAAACAGTCGATCGACGACGTCTATCGCCAAATCACGCCGGTCTCTATCGATACCGGCGTGATGGAACGGTCATCGAAGGCAGCCGTGGTACCGGTGACGTTTAAGTGGTCGGATGTCGGGAGCTGGGGTAGCTTGGACGAAGTGGCGGAAAAGAATAAGGCCGGCAATGTTCTGGCCGGACGAGTCATCGATCTTGAGAGCACGCATTCGATCGTCTATGCGGATCGGCGCGTCGTCGCGACGATCGGGTTACAAGACATGGTGGTGGTGGATACCCCCGATGCGACGTTAGTGTGTCCGAAATCGAGGGCGCAGGACGTGAAGAAGATCGTCGATGTGCTCAAACAGCAGCAGGCGCCCGAACATCTGGAGCACCTGACGGTTCAGCGGCCATGGGGGTCGTATACGGTCCTGGAGGAAGGTCCAGGGTTCAAAGTGAAACGGGTCACGGTCAACCCAGGTGGGCGCCTTTCGCTTCAGCTGCACCACGAGCGCAGCGAACACTGGGTCGTGATTGCGGGTACCGCGCGCGTGACAAGAGATCAAGACGTGTTCGATCTCAAGGTTGGACAAAGCACGGCCATTCCGGTCAAGACGAAACACCGCTTGGAGAATCCGGGACAGGAGACGGTGCATATCATCGAGGTACAGAACGGCCCCTATCTCGGTGAGGATGATATTGTGCGGTTCAAGGATGATTATGGCCGGATAGCGGCAGGGTGATGCAGAGAGTGGTTGAGAAATCTTCGCAGCATGCCAAAGAGCGGGGACAGCGGATCGGCTGGCTAAGGAGGGATTGTGGGTTTGTTTCGGGAATATGATCTCAGAGGAATTGTCGGGAGCGAACTCACCGAGGAGCTGGCCGAACGGCTGGGGCGGGCCTACTCTACCTATGTAAGCGCGCGTGGAGTCAAGACGATCAGTCTTGGGCGTGACGGTAGATTAAGTTCTCCGGTGCTCCACAAAGCCCTGCTCAAGGGACTGCTTGCCGGTGGGCTCGACGTGATCGACATCGGAATTTGTACGTCCCCACTGGTCTACTTTTCCTTATTCACGTTGCCGGTCGGCGGCGGCATTATGATTACGGGAAGCCACAACTCTGCAGAATATAATGGGTTTAAGATATGTGTGGGTAAAACAGCCATCCATGGAGAGGAAATTCAAGAACTCCGGCGAATGATGGAGCAAGGCGTATTCATATCGGGAGAAGGACGTCTTTCCGAGCACGCAATTATTCCTGACTATCTGGCCTACATCAAGCAGAGCTTTTCGCATGTCAGAGCGCATCGGCTGCATGTCGTGATCGATAGCGGGAACGGCGCGGCGTCGCTTGTTGCCAAGCAAGCCCTCGAGTTGTTGGGGTGTAAGGTGACAGGATTGTATTGTGAGCTCGATGGGTGCTTTCCCAATCATCATCCAGACCCTACGGTACTGGAGAATCTTTCCGACTTGATGCAGGCAGTGAAGAATGACCAAGCCGATGTGGGAATCGGTTATGACGGGGATGCGGATCGCATCGGGGCCATTGACGAGCAAGGCAATGTTCTATGGGGTGACCGTCTCTTGGTCCTCTACTCCCGCGACATCTTGGCCGTGAACCCCGGCAGTACGATCATCTCGGAAGTGAAGGCCTCACAAAGTCTTTATGATGATATTGCCAAGCGCGGTGGACGACCGATCATGTGGAAGACCGGGCATTCATTGATTAAAGCCAAGATGAAAGAGGAGTCGGCGGTGTTGGCCGGTGAAATGTCGGGGCATATGTTTTTTGCCGACCGGTATTTTGGATATGACGATGCCGTGTATGCGTCCTGCCGACTTATTGAAATCTTGGCCAAAGCCCAACGGCCGCTTTCCACCTTAGTCTCTGATCTTCCCCACTCGGTGGTCACTCCCGAAATACGAGTGGATCTTCCCGATGCCGTCAAGTTCGATGTGGTTGAGCGGATTCGCATGAAGTTCGAGGAGTATTTAAGGACCAAGCAAAACCTTGGCCCTCAAAAGCTTGTGCTTCAGGGCCTCATCACGATCGACGGCGTCCGTGCGAGCTTCGAGGATGGATGGGGGCTCATCAGGGCCTCCAACACCCAACCGGCCTTAGTGCTCAGATTTGAAGCGATATCTTCTGCCCAACTTGATGTCATTCGGGCCCTCATTGAAAATGAACTCGCTGAGACGAAACGAGCGCTCGGGTGCTAGCACGTGCCCAGGCTTCGTCGATTCGGAATGGCGAGACTCCCCGCATGTACCGTTATGCCGCGATGGCAACTGCCGTGTTGGTCCTGTCATTCCCGTCCGGCTCCATTGGAGCTGAACCTCCGGGTAAAGTAAATCGCCCGTTTCAGATCGGTGAACGGCTGACCTATCAGGTATCCTGGCTCAACGTTACCGCCGCCATCGCCGTGATGGAAGTGGCTCGGATAGAAGGAATGAGAGATCAAGCGGTTGCCAAATTGGTGGGCACCGCGCAATCGACACCGATCATCACGAAGTTTTTTCCGGTCGATAATCGTGTCGAGTCGGAATTGGACCTGGATGCGCTTGTCCCGGAACATATGACGTTCCGCCGACGCGAAGGAAAAAAGAAAGAGGATATTGAGTACAAATTCCACCAAAAAGAAGGGATGGTCACGGCCGTCAGAGGAGGCACCACGGAGTCATTGCCCATTCCAGCCGGGACTCAAGACATCATTTCATGCTTGTACTATACGCGTACGGTATTGCCGCCGACGCCGGGCGCCTCACTGAAAATGAACGTGTATCATGATAAGAAGAATCGACCGGTCGAGGTGCGTGTCGAGGGGATCGAGACCATTGAAGGGTCGTGGGGCAAGGCGGAGACTGTGCGGGTGCTCGTTATCATGCCGTTCCATGGCCTCTTCATGAATCAAGGAAACATTCGTGTCTGGGTTACGACTGATGAGCATAGGACTCCGCTCCGCATGAAGGCGAAGGTCGTCTTGGGATCCATTGTGGCAGATCTGGTGGATGGGAAATCGGCTCCGCAAAGCTAATATCGGTTGTTGTCCGAGCAGGTCAAACTCGTTATACTGGGCGGCATCATGAGAGAATTTCCCCTTACTTTAAGCCGGTTTATCATTCAAAATCAGGAGTCACACCAAGGTGCGACGGAGGAATTCTCCAGCCTGTTGACCCGGATCGGTCTCGTCGGCAAGCTCATTGCGCAAGATCTCAGGCGAGCCGGTCTGATCAATATTCTTGGAACGACCGGCGACACGAACATACAAGGAGAAGCGGTCAAGAAATTGGACGCCATCGCGAATGACGACTTCGTCAAAGTCTTTCAGCACAGCGGATATGTTTGTGCCTTGGCCTCGGAAGAAATGGAAAAGCCGATTTCGCTGCCGGGTAATTGGCCGCAAGGCAAATATATGCTGCTCTTCGATCCGCTCGATGGCTCCTCCAATACGGACAACAATATGCCGCTCGGCGCCATTTTTTCGGTGCTCAAGTACGGCCGGTCCGATCGTTTGCCGGCTGAAGAGGAATTGATACGCCGCGGAACCGAACAAGTCGCGGCCGGATACTTGCTGTACGGGTCGAGTACCATGTTGGTCTATACGGTCGGACAAGGCGTGTACGGCTTTACGCTTGAACCGGGGATTGGCGAGTATCTGTTGTCACATGCGCGGATCAGTATTCCCGACAAAGGCAAGGTCTACGCGGCCAATGAAGGGAACTATAACAAGTGGTCGGAAGGAACGAAAAAGTATCTGGATTTCCTCAAGATCAGCGACAAGGCGACCGGTCGTCCCTATAGCGCCCGGTATTCGGGCTGTTTGGTGGCCGATGTGCACCGTCTATTGCTTGGCGGAGGAATCTATCTCTATCCGGGTGAAGTCGATAAACCGGAAGGGAAACTCCGGCTTCTCTACGAGGCGAATCCGTTGGCGTTTGTCGTCGAGCAGGCCGGCGGACAAGCTTCGACGGGAACATCGAGAATATTGGAAGTGGAACCCAAGAAGCTCCACCAACGCGTGCCGTTGATCATCGGCAGCCGCTATGATGTCGAGCAGGCGGAGGCGTATATCCAAGGGAGAGCCTAATTACTCATGTCTGTGGTACTGTGATACTGGCGGGAGGAAATCATGGGAGATCGAGTTCGAGAAATTCTGAGTTGGTATGGTAGCGATAACGTCGGCACAAAGACCAATATCGCTCGCTTGCTGCAGTCCGGTAAATTGGCCGGAAGCGGCAAGTTAGTGATCCTGCCGGTGGATCAAGGATTCGAGCACGGCCCGGCGAGGAGTTTCGCACCGAACCCGTCAGGCTACGATCCGCACTACCATTTTCAACTGGCAATCGATGCCGGCTGTAACGCGTATGCCGCACCCTTAGGCTTTCTTGAAGCCGGGGCGAATCAATTCGCGGGGCAGATTCCCCTCATCCTCAAACTCAACAATCACGATGTGCTGCATGATGAAAAAGATCCGTTGCCGTCGGTCACCGGCAGTGTGAAGGATGCCCTTCGTTTGGGCTGTTCTGACGTTGGGTTTACGATCTATCCCGGGTCGGCTCACTGTATTTCCATTTATGAGCAACATCGGGCCATCGCCAAGGAAAGCAAAGAG
>CAZNBG010000004.1:0-11789 GCA_964570915.1 uncultured Nitrospira sp.
GGACATGCCGGGGGGCCTAAAATCCTCCGTCAATTCCAGGCGGTTACGACCACCCGGGATAAGATCTGCAGCGTCAACGATCCACCACTCGTTGTGTGGTTCCTCTGTGGTGTCGGGACGCCACCCGGGACTTTTTACCGGCATGCTTGTCTTTTCAGCCCGCCAGAGCGATGGGTTCGGACCACTGGGTCACGATGATCTCGACCCGTCTGTTCTTACTCCGACCTTTGTCGGTATCATTGCTCGCGATGGGTCTCGTGGCTGCGTATCCGACGGCCTTGACGCGGTCGGCTTCGATCCCACTGCCGATCAACGCCTGGCTGGCGTGTTCAGCCCGTGCACGGGAGAGTTCGATGTTATCTCGAAACGTTCTGCGAAGGTCGTTTCGGACGGGCTTGCTGTCGGTATGCCCAGCAACTTCGATACTTTGGTAACGGAAATCATGCAAGATGGTCCCAATCCGCTCGAGCAACGAGGTGCCCCGCGGTGTCATAGCGGCTTCCCCTGAGGAGAATACCTCACCGGTCGCCAACGCGAGGGTCAGTTTGTTGCCCCGCTGCCGTAAGCCTACACCACCTCTTTTGAGCTCATCCTGGAGTGCGCTGGTAAGATTTTCACTCACCTTGGTGAGATCGCTTTCTAAATCGTCTGTACGAGCCGGAGGGGGTTCTTGAGATGGAGCTGCCTCGCCTGGCTTTGGAGCGTTGCGTTCCATGTCCGCGAGCAATTGCTTCGCTTGTGCGAGCTCTGCATTCCGTGCCGTGAGCTGTGGATCGAGGTCCGCAAGCTTTTGCGTGAGTTGCTTGAAGTTGTCTTTGATCTGCGCCAGTTCTTGCTCTTTTCCTGCCATGTGTTGTTCCAACTCAACGACCCGGTTCCTGGCCTGCGTGAGCTCTCCTGTTTGTAGAGGCACGTCACCGTTAAGTTTGGAATCAACGTCTGGGGTAGATCGCGGGACGACGGTCTCTTTGTGTTGGGCATCGAGCTGACGTTCGAGTTCGCCGATTCGGCGTTTTGCATTCTCGAGGCTGCTGACGGCAAGTTGTCGCTCGAGATCATCGATTCGTTGTTTCGCTTGCTGCAGACTGTTTTTCGTCGTGTTCAACTCTTGAGAGAGCTGGTCCTGTGATCCGCCCCGGGTACGCAGGGCATTGAGCTCCTGCTCTTTGTGAGCGAGCTGTGTTTCGAAAACGCCAACACGCCGCCGTTCAGCGTTCAGGAGGTCATTCGTCACCACCGCCTTCTCTCGCAGCAGGACCACTTCCTTCTCTTTTGCCGTGAGCTGCTGCTGAAGTTTGTCCAACGACGATTCCTTCTCCCCCTCACCTTTCGAAGTTTGGGGCGGGAACGCATACTTGTCCTGGGGGAAATGGTCGTCGTGGACCTGGTAGAGAGGCATTGCGATCAGATTCCCTGTTGAGGTGCTCTGTGTCACTTGAAAGCCGGCCGCGATGGTCGGACCATGTCCGTTGATCAGCGTGAACGTCGATACCAGGGACAACGCAAGTACCTTCATGGTTTTATCTCACTTCCTCAGAAAATAACGTACCGTGACCGTAAGATAGACTGAAAGAGTTTCCGCCGAATCTCAAGGCTCTAGGATGCTATTCACGAGACACACGACAACACCAGTTGAAGCGTCTAACAGAAAGTCAACATGCCTGACACCCATGCCGGAATGAACGGTATCCTATCCCCTTCCAGATTTACTTTGCAATCGATGTTATCGAGCGTACCTCTAGCGTGTCGTGTTGACGCCGTCTGGATCAATGAGATCCGTGACAAATGTACCGTGGTCAGCTCCCGGTCTACATCAATTAACCGGATAGAGAGGATCTGTGCGAAGGTTCCGCTTGTCCCGTTCGGTTCCACTCCCTGAACACGTATAGCCTGCATGATTCAAAAATGGGGAAAAAAAGAAGAGCGAAGTGGTACCCACTTCCACATCTTCGGGATTCAACCGCATGTTCCGCTCGCGAGCTTCTAGCTTTAGATTGAGCAAACATCCCTCTTTTGTGTATCCGGTTGCGTTGATTCTTGCGGATGGATCTCCGACCGCCTTCGTCGTCTGTGACGCGCAGGCGACTAGGAACAACGATGAGGCAATGCCGAGCGCGATAAGACAAAAGCTTTTCACTGTTACCTCAAACGATCGTGTATGTGACTACCGGCCGATGATTCTGATGGACCTCAAGGAGCGAGGTGTGGTGAGATACGTAGGGTTGGGAATCGGCCAACCTTTCTCATTGAGAAAAGCAGCCTCCCTCGTGCGAGCTGCGGCACATCCCACCTCTGCCAACTACTTCCGTGAGGGGACATGTTCGGAGCTCATGGAAGTTGTCAGATTGTCGGAGAAACACAAGGAAAGTGTCAAGAAACGAGAAAGAAAATCTCCGTAAAACTGGCATTAATATACTTGACACATCATTAGGTCTTGTGGCATCATCTGACCATCACGGAGGATGCCATGAACGAGCCGAAACTTCCAGCCACTCTCCAGCAAGCCATTCGATACTTCGCTGACCCTCAGCGTTGTAACGACCTGCTCAGCGCCATGCGCTGGCCCCAAGGTCCGGCTTGCCCCAAGTGCAATTCACTGCGCCAAGGCTATTTGAAATCGCGCAACGTCTATCAGTGCAAGGATTGCCGAAAGCAATATACTGCCAAGCTCGGCACCATATTCGAGGATAGCCCCTTGCCCTTGGATAAATGGTTTTGTGCGCTCTGGATGATTACTAGTGCGAAGAATGGCGTCAGTTCGTATGAGGTTGCTAGGGCGCTGGATGTCACTCAGAAGACTGCTTGGTTCATGATGCACCGTCTACGGCTTGCCTTGCAGAAGGGTTCGATTGACCGCAAGCTAATGGGTGAAGTGGAAGTGGATGAGACTTATATTGGTGGCCAAGCCCGCAATATGCACTATGACAAGCAGCTCAAGATGAAACGCACTGAAGGCCGATTCAGAAAGGCCGTTGTAGTGGGCATGTTGGAGCGGAAGGGTGAAGTCCGTACTGCTGTCCTGACTAAAGCATCCAGCAGGCTTCTTGAAGCCTCGATTAAAGAGAATGTGGTGCCTGGATCGGCCTTATTCTCGGATGAGTGGCGTGGCTATCAGCAAGTGGGCAAGGAATACGCTCACAAGGTCATTAATCATGCTGAAACTTATGTGAAGGGCAATGTCCACACCAATAACATTGAGAACTATTGGAGCTTGCTGAAGCGCGGGATCAAGGGTACTTATGTGAGCGTTGAGCCGTTCCATCTGTTCCGCTATTTGGATGAGCAATCCTTCCGCTTCAATACTCGAAAGGACAACGATCAAGGCCGGTTTATGACTGCGCTCTCGCAGATCAGCGGGAAGCGTATCGAATACAAGGCTCTGATCGGTCAAGCAGTATTCTAAGAAGTGGAAACCAGATGATTACAAAAGACAGGGAAGAGGAAAGCGCCGTAGAAAAGTAAAGAATTGAGTAGCCAGTAAGCTTAGGATATACTTCGGGACAGCAATACTAAATTGCTGTCCCGTTTCTGTCAAAAGTCGTTCTGACGTGGTCTGATGCCAACCATGAAACGATCATCCTGGCCGATGATCGTCACAGCTGGATTCCACCCTAACACGGGGAGGCTGTGATGTCCAAATTCCATATCCGTATCAAAATCAATCCTGGAGGGCATGGTGCTCGTCTAGATAAGCTTGGTGAAATATCTTCGCAAATAGAAGCATTCCTTCGAAGTCTTGCTCACGACACCTCTATAAAAGCAAAGAAAGGTGATTTTGTAGCTGTCAATTTCGGTAATGGTTCGGTTTGTTATGACGTAGAGCTAGTAAGCGCTATTAGAGGCCAAAAGGTTCAACGTTACAATACGAATTTAAAAAAGGTCATAGAGTTCAATCCTGATGATCCGAAACCCATGAAGGGTATTAGGCCAGTGACAATTCATCAATTCGCTAGAATTGCTGACCCTATAGAGGCAGACGAAGAAGTGGGGATTGGCCTGTATGAGAACGGAGGCAAAAAACCAAAGCTGTGGAAATATTTATCTAAGGCAACTGCGAAAGAAATTATTAATGCTTTAGCTCCTGTGGAGTATGATGGCAGCATTCAAGCCATTATCCATGCATTGTTCTTAGAAGCGGAAAGGCCGTATTTCAAAGCTAGGGAGATATCTACTGATAAATTAATTACTTGCTTTTATAAGCCAGAGACACACTATGACAAGATCGTGGAATCGATAAAGAGACAACAGTCGATTGTACATATCACTGGAAAGGTCAAAGCCAGTCGTCTTGATCGTCAAGTAGCTGAAATAACGGTCGAGAAAATCGTTCCCGCTAAGATTATGACGAAAGAAGAACTTCATCGTTTTTTTGGCTGTGCTCCAAATCTTACAGGTGAGCTTACTACTGAGGAGTTTGTCGATAGAATAAGGCATCATGGAGAAGCCTAGAATCTATTTAGATTCTTGCTGTTTTATTGATCTTGCGAAAATCAAGATAGGCAAGACAGTTACGGGTCGAGAGCAGGATGTCTGGGTCTTACAAAAACTGCTGGAAGCAGCTGGGAATGAAGAAGTAGCGCTCTATACTTCAACGCTCTCTATTGCTGAATGTACACACGCCGATGGTGTGGTAGATAATGAGGTTAAAGAGTATTTCAGCAAGCTTCTCACGTCTGGTCAATATGTCATGTTGTTGCAACCAACTGTCTTTATAGCAGAAGACGCTAGGGATCTTCGTTGGAAGCACAAAATATCGCTCAGGGGATCAGATCTAATTCACATTGCCTCAGCCATGGAAAGAAAATGCCACGAATATTTGACCGGGGAATTCCAGACTAAGAGCCCAGAAGATAAAGTGAAGATTGAAAAACTAGATCTTTCAATCAGAAGGCCAGGAGAGAGTTTGTATTTGCCGAATCATTACAGGCAGGGCGATTTTCTAGGAGGTACACAAGGATGAAGGGTCCAGCACCTCCCTCCTATCCAACATCCCAGGACAATAAAACCCCGTTCGAACGCTTCAAGGAAGCCTTGGGCATTGTGGCTTCCGTTCCGAAATCCTCCCTTCCCAAAACTTCTCCTAAAAAACGCCGTAAAAAGTAGCGTTTTCGGCCTCTAGAGCAACCCCTAGCATCGCCTCAGTTATCCCCTTTATTTTTCATGATGAGCGTAGTATATTAATGCCGTAAAACTTAGTCCCCACCTTCTGTGGATAACCGTGTGAATAACTCACTTTCAATGCCAAAGCGTGCTCAAATGGCGTGTTTATTTATCAAACTGCCTATTTTTTAGGCGTCCGCACCATATCGGTGGAGCCACTACTAATAGTAGTCCAAGCGTTCCTTCTAAACGTTTTCACGCATTCCTAGCGATCTATACGTAACATCGAAAAATCAGTGCTACAGAGTGGCTACCAATGCAACTATTTGGATCGCTATCCACAGCCTTGGGCGTTGTCTGGGGATCACGGCCTAATCCATACGACTGGAGCGTTGTTTGTCATCTGTCAAGAGCTGGTTGAAAAAAGAAAGCATCTGATAGGTGAAAAGGGTAGGGCCAAATGGCTGCGCACAGAGCTACTTTTTTCGATATACATTGAGTCCGACTTTCTCTTGCCGATTCGGAACGGTCACATTTCCTTCCGTCGAAGCAATGATAATCGTCTTGCCGGTTGAGGACGGACCGAATTCCTTCGAGAGATCCACCCTAATCGTCAAGACAGATCCCTCAACGTTCATCTCGACATTCTTCATGATCGCATCCTTTCCATACTAGGATTATGCCCTCTTGGCGTTGGCACCTTGAATTCGCCGATCTTCTATCACCTCAGCTGTGAAGGAATGTCTCGGTCGCAGGATCAAGCACGTTAGCGGGCCAAGGATGTGCCGGCAAGCTGCTTCGCGATTTCAGCTAAACGACCGTGGGCAACGGCGCCCTGGAAGCTGAACGTCAGCACAAACCCGGAACATTGTGTGTATCCTGTTCCACCCGGACCGGTGCCGTTCCGAAAATCACCGATCACCATGTCACCTTCCGTGCAGACCGGGAATGCCGTTCTCTTTAACGCCGGGTTCTTCACCGCTGTCTCCATCATCTCTTTCATTATCGCCATCGTTTCGGTTGGCTGATCGATGTGCACATACATTGACAGCGTCTGACCGTTTGGCCATTGCCATGCGCAACCCTCACCGGTGCCGAATCTAGCCTGGACGGATACAAGAGAGGGAGATGTCAGCAGACTACAGACTTGAGCTGCCAGAGGGCTTGCAGCCTGGGCGGGCGATGCCATGAGCCATGCGCCGATGACGATGAAATAGATGGCGAACATGTGAGGAATTGTATTCGTTACGCGCGGCTCGTTCAATGGCCAGGCCATCGACGAGGCGCGCGTTTCAGCGCGGCGGCACATTGATGAAGCTTTTGAAGCTGAACGAATCGTTGCTCGACGGATAACCTTAAATTTTCCGAAGCAGCGTTCGATCGACATCGCGTTGGTCACGCTCGATGACAGGGTCGGGTGGAAGTGCTGTCAGTTGACGGTGAGTCATAAAACGGAGTGTAGCATTGCGATTTTCAATGCGCAATGCGGACGGCCCGGTTTAGAAATACGGCAGCACCACTCCCAATCCGATAGACCAACGGGGCAGCGATTCTGCCCCGTTGGTCAAATGATCAACCCTTTAAGCAGAACCCCACGGAGTCCTTGTCATAATTACGCGCCGTGCCGCTGTTGACATTGGTTCGATCCCATACATGTAGGATCGACGCGTAGCCACAGGGCTTCATCCCGGCAGTATTGAACGTGAAGGAGTGCCGCCGACGACCTTGCCGCTGAGATTGATAAAGCCCCGAATGGACTGTTTTGTGCGAGGAAGCCGGTTTCGATTCCGACGCCGTTTGCAAAGCCGCTGCTGTTGATATCGGACACGGCCATGTCGCCGACCGATGAGAGAATCGGATACTTGCCGGGGATAACATCTCCCCGCAAGATATGGATGACGGTTTCCTCACGATTGCCCCACACCGGAATAGAGTTGGGATTCGAGCAGGGAGGCGGTACCTGCCATGACAGAATGGCACGTATACGGACCAACCGTGCCCCCTTGGTACAGGGCTGGCGATACTTCGCTAGATCCGTCTTAAGAAAAACCGAATACTCAAGCCCTTCGGGAGGAATGTCGGCGAAGTCATTGACCTTCACGCTGGCAGTGCCAAGGCACGTTTCGAAGGTTCCATTGCCATTGAAATCGCCCCAGAAGGTGACATGCTCCGTGCTGCCGGCAGTGCAGGGCCCACCGGAATAACCATTCGGCTTTTTGACACGAATGACGCCGACGAGGGAGTCTTGATTGGTGTCATAACCGACACATTCCAATTCTTCATAGACAATCGAGCCGTCTGTCGGAAACAGTAGTTCATTGATCTTCCCGAAATCGATACCAACATCGAGCAGCGGGCTTTTGAAGCCCTTCGCCATCAGCATTTCGGTGCTGCCTGCCTGAGTAATGGCTTGATGAAGTTCGATCAAGGCGAAGCGATGCGGTTCGATCGACTTCTCCTTGTAGATCCTTGCCAAGTCCTTCGCCGACAATGGCTTTTTTGGCGGTGCCTGGATCGGCTGATCGAGGTCGACGGCCAAGTGCAATTCGTGCGGCATCTTAATCTTCACAGCCTCTAAGAGATCCTTCAACGGGAACAACTTGAATTCTTCGACTTCGATATGTGTTATGTGTATTGTGAACTTCTCCCCAGATCGGCGTGAAATTCGGGTTAGGCGGCGGGACAACATTCCACGAAAGTATGGCCCGGCAGAGAATTAGGTTATTCTGAAAACAAAACTTCCGTGGTGGGCTGATTCGGCGCGTTCCTGCAGATTCGATTCGACGTGTGTTCTCCGGGATGTCGTAGGCTGTAAAGCTGGCCGGACCTTGATCTTCCCATGTCGCGCCGTTGTCGAATGACAAGAAGAACCGTACATACTCGGACGTGCCGGCGGAGCAGAGGCCACCGCCGTAGCCACTGGTTTGCTTGACGTAAACAACGGCATGCAGCCGTTCCAGTTGCGGATGAAAACCGGCGCACCCAATCATCAACTGGACCTCAATCCCTGGTCCCGGGCGTTTCATACACCACGAAAGCATTTTGTGCGCCACATACGTTTCAAACAAAAAGCCAAGAATTCCAAAAACCCGAACGAGATATTTCAAAGTTGGACGGCGTGATTTGTATCTGAATGGATTCCAGATGGGTCGGATTGGATACAGAAGATAGGAAGGATAGAGCCGGTGAAATCGTTTTGGCCGATTGAGCGGAGCAAAATCAGCTAGGAGAGGAATATCCTGAGAGGAGCGTTGGTTGTTCCGCTATCGAGGACGGCTTGAGGGAGCTGTATAGGGCAGAATCTTTAACGTGGCTTTTCGTATCCTTCCTGGATCAGCGTTTCCGCGACATTCTGTTCGTTCACGAACACATCGGCGACGAGACGATTGTAGACATCTCGGCCCTGTGGCACGATGCGGATTGGTCCCCTGCGCAGCAACTCGCTCAGTCGTTGCTTGGCTGCCGGGCCGGCGAACTCACTCATTTCCGGCGTGTCGATTCCACGGAGCCTGATGCGTTGGGCTCCGACGCGAATTGTATCGCCATCGACTGCGCGCACGTGTAGGGCACTCAACACTTGCATCTCGTGCCTTGATCGCGTTCGAAGGGTTGAAAGGCGGATCTGTTTGTGCGACGAACCTAGTTTGTAACGGCCTTTGGGATGGCGCTGTGGTCTGCTGTCCGGTGGGCGTGGGGGCCGCCGTTGCTTATAGGTGGGCAGACGATTCGAACGATCCGAATCTTGCTCGTTTGGCGTAGGATACCAGCAGAGGTCGCATTGAGGTTGAAGGGATGAGCTGAGATCGGATCGCTCCAAGCGTTCGGCATGGGTCGCAGAGATTACCGACTCAGAGCAGATCCAGCAGGCAAGCAGGCAGACTGCGATTATTATTGGGCGCGGCTTCATGGCATGTGTGTACGCAGGTGTCGTGCCAAATTTGGTCGATTGACAATGCTCAAAACAGCATGCTGGAATGGGTTCGTATCTGGTCGTTCGTGAAACGTATCTCGTTGAGACGCATTCCAGATACGAACGACGCTTCACGATTCACGGAGGTGTAGGTCATGGATATGATGGGACGTGTAGGGTTGGTTGAGATCCCTGTTTTGATTGCCCCGGACCAGAAGGCCTGGATGGACCGCATGATTAAAGAAGGGAAAATTGCCATCCCGCCGGGCGGAACCTTAGAAAAAGGGTCGCTCTATTCGATGTTTATCCGTATGTTGCTCCATAACGCGATGGAGGAACAGAAGCGGCAAGAGGCCCTGGAAGCAGAAGATGAGGACGACGAATAGGATGGTCAAGCGTCAATCGATTAAAAACTGAAAACGATCCAGGAGGAAGTGCCCTGTATCTAAACCGATAAATCTCGTATCTTGGGAGATACGAGGAATAAGGGAGGCGGATCTCGCCGAAGTCGTGGAAGACAGCAGTGCTAGAGTTTTTTAAAGGCGGAATGCGCGGCGCGGATCGTCTTCTCGATGTCCTGCGTGCTATGGGCGGTGGAAAGAAAAGCCGCTTCGAATTGAGAAGGCGCGAGATAGATCCCCTGTTCCAGCATGCTGTGAAAAAACTGGCCGTACCGTTTTGTGTCGGATTGTTTGACCGTATTCCAATCCACAACCGGGCCAGGTGTAAAGAAGGTGGTCAGCATCGACCCAACCCGGGTCTGTGTGACAGGAACGCCTGCCTTTTTCGCAGCCTCGCCGATCCCTTTGGCCAAGATGGCTGATCGCTCCTCGAGTTTCTTGTAAACCCCTCGCGCCCGCAACTGTTTGAGCGTAGCCAAACCCGCCGAGACAGCCAGCGGATTACCGGAGAGCGTACCGGCTTGATAGACCGGGCCAACCGGCGCGATGAGATCCATGATCTCTTTCCGTCCGCCATAAGCACCGACCGGCAATCCACCACCGATAATTTTCCCAAGGACCGTGAGGTCCGGCGTGATGCCGAAGAGCGCCTGCGCACCTCCGTAGCCGACGCGGAAACCGGAGATGACTTCGTCGAAAATCAAGAGAATGTTATGGTCGGCGGTCAGCTGTCGGAGTGTGGATAAGAAGTCGGGAGCGGGAGGGACGACTCCCATATTACCGGCGATCGGCTCAACGATGATGCAGGCAAGCCGGTCTCGGTTGGCGGTAATAAGCTGCTGGACCGTCCGAATGTCATTATAGGGCGCCGTCAGGGTATGTTTGGCAAAGTCTTCAGGAACGCCAGGTGAATCCGGAATCCCCAATGTTGCCAATCCTGACCCCGCCTTTGCCAGCAGATAATCGCCGTGTCCGTGGTAACACCCTTCAAACTTCATCACGGCCGTTCGTTTGGTAAATCCACGCGCTACGCGGATGGCGCTCATCACGGCCTCAGTTCCGGAGCTGACCAGCCGAATTTTTTCCATGGAAGGGAAGGCGCTACGGATCTCTTTGGCCAGGGATACTTCCGCCTCAGTCGGGGCTCCGTAACTGGTCCCTCGCCCCGCGGCAGTTTTAATTGAGGTGATCACCGCCGAATGGGCATGGCCCAAAATCATCGGTCCCCAAGATAGGACATAGTCAATGTAGACATTCTGGTCCACATCATAGAGCCGTGAGCCTTTCGCGCGCGCGATGAAGCGTGGTTGCCCGCCGACCGAACGGAACGCCCGAACAGGGCTATTCACGCCCCCCGGGATGAGTTGTTGAGCTTCGGTGAACAGCTTGGCAGAACGGGATGTTTTCATAACGGGGGCGCACCCTATCACGCAGTGCGAGAGTCGGTCAAGAAACGCACTGACGCGCCATGCGGCGGGAGGCAACCGAACAAAGTCAAAAAATGTCGGAAGAGATACACTTCTCTCTATTTCGATACAGCGATAGGTGAGGAGCTTCGATTGGAATCGGAATTTCCTGTGATTTTTCTTCTCTGTCGGTGTTCGGGCATGACGGCGCAATTCTTGCTGTGCTCATGTGCAACCGAAAGGTGGAGGCATGAAAGTCATCTGTTCCTGGTGTCGTGGAGAAGGTCGAGACGGGCTGGTCGGAGAAAAGGCGCCCTGGGAAGATCTGCGGGAAACCCACAGTATTTGTCTAGAGCATGCTAAGGCGGTGCGAGTGCGATGGGCAGTGCATCGGGGTGCAAGTCGATCCATGTCATCCGCCAATGCAATGAGAGAGAGCCCGTCACGTGTTCGCCGGGTGGTGCTTTCGGCCGTCGAATGGTATGTTGGTCTTAAGGGCTTCGCCTCGAAGTCACACCTTTAGCTGCTCTATCCATTGCGACCTGTTCCGAAGAACCTGAGCAATGCTCTATTTCTTGGAAGGTTTGGTTCCGAGCTTCCCCCTAGGCGTTTTCTGCTCTTCGAGGGAGAACTCTTCTAATTCCCAGCGCTTCCGACTCAATTTGTCCTGTTCAGTAACCAAGAAGAACGCATGGAAAGGCGCGCGCCGACCATCGGCTGTTTGTCCTTTGCTCCAGGCTTCGCCGGCGTCACTCAGGACTTCCAGCAGTGTTTCATACTCCTCTTCATCATCAGGAAGCACCGCGTGCGCGTCGGTAATAAGTAGAATGTAGCCTTTGGCAGGAAGCCACTCAAAATCTGCAAGACATTCTTCCAGTGCGTCCCAGTTGTGTCCGAAGTACTCCGGAAAGGCAAGCACCCGCCGAAAACCGTCGAAGAGGCCCGAAGGGGGCCGGCATTTTCTCCCCTGAA
>CAZNBG010000004.1:11799-28595 GCA_964570915.1 uncultured Nitrospira sp.
TTTGAATGGGGCGCAACACAAAGTCGCGGGGGGCGTTCAACAACTTGGTGGCCACAGATCCTCGAGGAACGTTGAGCAGTCCTGACCAGGGTGGCGTGGCGTTGCTCAAATGTGTGTACAGTGTCAGTTTCCCGGCCATACAGAATCCGCTGTGTTGGAGATTCCTCAATTCAAGGGGACAAACGATCGGTAGTGATCGCCGGTGTAATATGCCTTTCGGGTCCGCTGCTCGACGACGATCCGTTCAGCGTCGCGTCCGCGACCCGGTCTCTTTGGATTGACATCATACTCTCGATAGCGACCTCGTGGAAGAAGCCGTTCTCGATTCTGGAAATCGCGGCCCCCTATGTAGCCGGGGAGAGGCGCGCCGCGTCGTTCTTCCAACTGCTTGAGCAGATCATACGCTTTCTGGGGAGGGGTTGTGAGTGAGGATGGGGTGTCAATTCGATAAGGAAGACGGGGTGTGGTGTTGTCGGAAAACGGACCATCGCCGGTGTCCTCGGCGGCCGAAAGGATAGAACCCATACCAATCGTGCAGAAGAGGATGATGAGAAGACCAGCAAGCTGAATCCACCGCCGTTGATGGGTGAGCACAGGCTCCTCTTCTTTGGCTCAGCATAGACCGCTGGGCGACCGTAGCATTCTCGTTTCAAGAAGGTCAAACCACGCAGCAGACTTTCCCCTAGTTACCTGGATGTCTCTAGCTCTGTTTGCTAGAATGACCCGGCTGATGTGTGCATGTGAAAATAATCCATCCGGAGCCATATTCGTGGATCATTGTGCGGAGCCTACGCGCTGTGGATGACATCGGCCTGGTCGGACGCGTGCCTACTTCGCGCAAGTGCCTCGTGTATTCCTTTCTCGTTCTGGTTGTCTTTGCTGCGGCAGCGACTTCGAGCGCACAGCTTAGTCCCAGCGGCTCGAGCAAACGATCTCCAGCGGAGGTCGTCAAACGGTATGTTCACCTAGACCAGAAGGGTGCGCGCTTGGACGCTCCATCGTTTGACACGTTGATGCCCTATATCGACTGGAAGGAAGAACCGGCCTGGGGTCGTGTGGTGGTCATTCAGGACACCACCGTCCCGGACGATTATCGAAAATGGGAAATCCTCAGCAATTTGGAAGTCGTCATTCCGGTCACGTTTCAAGTGCGGGGCTCGGTCTATTTGAAGACGGCCACCTTCGTATCTGGAGAGGCCACCGAGGAGGTTCGTTTTCACGTAAAAGTGGTGGGGAACTACTGGCGCATCATCTCACCGATCATCCCTCCCCACGTCGGGCTAAAGCGGATGGTGAATTTCGCGCGAGACGCCGAAGCCCATGAGCAGGATGATGAGCAACGGACGGCGCTCGCGACACTCGTCGACTCCTTGAGAAAGGCCCAATAATGACCAAGACCCCCGTGGATCTCTTGATTTTTGATCTGGATGGCACGCTCATCGAGTCCAAGTGGGACATCGCGCAGTCCGTCAACTTCACGCTTGCCGAATTGGGATTACCGAAGCGTCCCATCGAAGAAATTTTCGGGTTCGTCGGCGACGGCGTGAAGCGACTGCTGCGCCTTGCGGTCGGAGAGGGCAATCAGGCCAGATTCGAAGAAGCCTTGAAGGTATTTCGGAGCCATTACCTCGAACATTGTTTGGATCGGACGACCTTCTATCCGGGCATCGAGCCGATGCTGCAACACTTTACCCATACGTACAAAGCCATTGCGACCAACAAATCGATCGAATATACGCGCGTAATCTTGAACGGGTTAGGTCCGCAACATTTTCGGTACATGGTCGGTGGAGACAATGGATTTGGGCTCAAGCCGGAACCCGGCATGCTCCTGCACATCATGCAAAAAGTGGGTGCGCCCAAGGAGCGAACCGTTCTCGTTGGAGACAGTACGAATGATATCAACGGAGGGCATAACGCAGGTATTCGCGTCTGCGCCGTCGGGTATGGCATGGGGAACCGAGCGAAGATGGCAGCCTGTCAGCCTGATTGGTTCATCGAAAAACCGGAACAACTCATGGAACTCTTTACATAACCTGTCATGAGAGGTTGAGGATGAGATTACATGGCGGCAGGAGGACTTCGGTTCGTGCATTTGGTTGTCTTGTCCTTAGGGTGTGCGCCCTCATTGTGCCAACCCTCCAGTTGATCATCATCCCGTCGTATGCCGCTCCATCGAGTCTTGCCGAGCGCGTCATCGAACACCGGCTTGCCAATGGGCTGACGGTGCTCATGGTGGAGCGACACCAGACGCCCGTCGTTTCAATCAACATCACCTTCGCGGTGGGCGGCATCAACGAACAGGTCGGCCAAACCGGTCTCGCTCATCTCTATGAACACATGGCGTTCAAAGGCACGCGTGTGGTCGGCACGAGGAATTATGAAAAAGAAAAACCGATTTTGGACGAAATCGCATTGGTCGGAACGGAACTTGACGTGCGTCAGCGTGATGCGGCCATCAAAGGCGGTGGCGAGACGGCTGAAGAGCGAACGGCGATCGAATCTCTCCAGCAGCGCCTCCTGGAGCTGCAGACGCAGGCTTCGCAATATGTGGTCGGCAATGAAATGGCGCTTCTGTACCAGCGTCATGGCGGCGTTGGACTCAATGCGTCGACTGGAAAGGACTTGACGCGCTACATGATCAGTTTGCCGTCCAACCGGCTGCCCTTGTGGGCGGCGATCGAATCGGATCGGATGGCCAATCCGGTGTTGCGGGAGTTCTATAAAGAACGCGGCGTGGTGATGGAGGAACGGCGCCTGCGTAACGACGACAGCCCGAACGGTCTGTTGTTTGAGACCTTTACGTCTACGGCATTCCGCGCCCACGGCTATGGGATTCCGACCATCGGATGGGGATCCGATATCCTGGCATTGACACCCGCCGCCACGGAGTCCTTCTTCAAGACCCAATATGGCCCGAATCGCGCCACGATTGCGCTGGTCGGCGATATCAATCCGAAGGAGGTCATCGCGCTGATTGAACAAACGTTCGGAAAGATTCCTGCCGCGCCGCCGCCTCCGGCGTTGGTGACGGTTGAGCCGGAACAACGAGGCGAGCGGCGAATCGAAGTGGAGTTTGACGCCGAACCGGCCATCGTCATCGGGTACCACAAGCCGACGTTAGGGCATCCGGACGACGACGTGTTCGATGTGATCGATGCGGTGTTGAGCGACGGACTCACGTCCCGCTTGCATCAGAAGTTGGTGCGGGAAAAACATCTGGCCGCCTCCGTCGGGTCTGACGCGAGCCATCCGGGAGTGCGCGCGCCGAATCTGTTCGTTGTCACCGCGACGCCGCTGGCCCCTCATACGACAGCGGAAGTCGAAGCCGCCATCTATGAGGAGATCGAGCGCCTGAAACGGGAGCCGGTCTTGCCCAAAGAGTTGGAAAAGGTCCTCAACAATTTGGACGCCGATTTGGTACGAGGCCTGCGATCGAATAGTGGGTTGGCATCTCAACTGGCGTTGCATCAAGCGGTCGCCGGTGATTGGCGCTACTTCCTGACCTCACGCGACAAGATCGCCAAGGTCACGGCTGCCGATGTGCAACGAGTGACCATACAATACTTGATCAAGTCGAATCGCACCGTCGCGGTCTTGGTGAAGAAAGGGAGCGCGAAGGCTGTTGCGGCCGTGCCGGCCGGCGAGGTGAGGCCATGACGGGGGCAGAGAGACGGAGGGTGGGGATGGGGAGTGTCAGCCGGGTGAGGATGCTACTCTGCATGGCGACTGTTTTGCTGGCGGATGGAGCACTCACTTTTGCGGCCGACCTGCACTTTGGCGATCCCAGAACCATGACGTTTAAGCCGGTGGAATTTTCCCCGCCCGAGCCGGAGCGCGTGGTCCTCGACAATGGCATGGTCGTCTACCTGTTAGAAGACCATGAATTACCGCTGGTCACCGTCACGGCCACCATGCGAACAGGGAGTTGGCTTGATCCAACCGATAAGGTTGGATTGGCAGCCATGACAGGCTCGGTGATGCGTACCGGTGGCGGAGGGGGTCTTTCAGCAGAGCAGGTCGATGCGGAGTTGGAACAACTGGCAGTCGATGTCAGCATCGGAATCGGCAGACAATCCGGATCGGCATCCCTGGATGTCCTGAGCAAGGATATGGATCGAGGGTTGGAGATCTTTGCCAGTCTCCTGCGAACGCCGTCGTTCGAACCTGCTCGTGTCGAATTGGCCAAGTTACAAGCCATCGAGGGGATTCGCCGACGGCAAGATAATCCGGGCTCCGTCGTCGGTCGGGAATTTGCCAAGATGCTCTATGGGTCCGACCATCCGACGGCGCGAGAAAGTTCGGTGGACTCGATCAGACGCATCACGAGGGATGATCTCGTGGCGTTCCATCACAACACGGTTCAGCCGAACGGGATGATCCTCGGTGTGACCGGTGACTTCAAAAGAGACCAGATGTTGACTTCGCTCCGAAGCGTGTTCGGGGATTGGAAGCGAGGGACTGTACCAGAATTGAAGATTCCAGACGCGCAGGAATCCGACGTGTCTCGTCCGGTCGTCCGGTTTGTCGATAAAGACACGTCGCAAACGCATCTTCGAGTGGGACATCTTTCGATCAAGGAAAACGATCCCGACTATGTCGCGTTGGCCATAGCCAACGATATCTTGGGCGGAAGTTCGTTTCGTAGTCGCCTGTTCAACGACGTGCGAACAAAACGGGGGCTCGCCTACTCTGTTGGGAGCCGACTCAATACTGGGATGCATGATCAAGGTGTCTGGCTCATGCGGGCGGAAACCAAGATGACTTCCACCCAGGAAGTGATCGAACGGTTTGTCGCGAACATCGAACGTATGCGCGCCGAACCGGTGACCGACGCGGAACTTGCGGAGGCGAAGGAAGCGTATGTGAACTCGTTCGTCTTCTCCTTTTCCAGTCCATCGACCATCGTCAGCCGCTTAATCGAGTTAGAATATGATGGGTTGCCGAAGGATTTTCTCCAACAGCTGCGTGCCAAGGTGGTGAAGCTGACCAAGGAGAACGTCTTAGCGGCTGCCAAGAAACATTTACGCCCGGACCGTTTGAAAATCCTCGCGGTCGGCTCGGGGGAGGCGTTGCCGAAAGCGCTGTCAACGTTTGGAGACGTGAAAGAAATCAAGCCGTTGCCGGAGGGCTAGGCGCTCGCCCATTTATAGCTATAGCGCCGATCGGAAAGACTCGCGTATGCCACTCGAAGATGAGTTCTGCGACATCCTGAAAAAAGCGCGCACAGGGCAAGGCCTTTCGGTCGGCGACGTGTCGAGGATGACGGGATTGCCCAGTGGCGATATTACCGCGTTAGAGCGAGGAGATCAGCCGCGGGATCGCGCGGAAGTGCGCGCCTTATCGAAGGGCTTGGGCCTGCGAGCGGACCCGCTCGAACAGATCGCGATTGATAAGTGGGAACCGGTTGCGCAGCACATGCCGCCGTGGGTGGAAATGGTTCATGGGTCCATCAGCGGGTATGGCGTCCAGGGATACATCCTCTCTGATGAAGGTGAGGCGCTGTTGGTCGATACGGCCTATAACGCGTCGGCCATGCTCGATCTGCTTCGCCGATACCGATTGCGCCTCATCGGCATTTGTCTGACACACGGCCATGCGGACCATGCGGATGGGATCGAGCAGATTCTCAGCCAACAAGAGGTCCCGGTGTATCTGGGGCCGGAGGATGTAGACCTATTGAGTTGGCGGCCACGAACGGATTTGTTGGTTGCGCCGAGCGATGGATTGTCGATCCAGGTTGGGCGCCGTGTCGTCCGATGTGTGACCACGCCGGGGCATACACCGGGTGGGATCTGCTATCGGGTGGATGATGCTCAGCTGCCGGTCTGTTTTGTCGGTGATACGCTCTTTGCCGGATCAATCGGCCGGTCCAATCCCAAGGAGTTGCATTCAACCCATCTCAATTCAGTTCGCCGGCGACTGCTGACCCTTTCCCCGGATTATCGTCTGTTGCCCGGCCATGGGCCTCCCACAACTGTTGAGGAAGAACTCGATCACAATCCGTTTGCGACGATTCAGTAAGCGGGATTGTATGGATGGATTCGGACGGGGTGAACATCGAAACGTGGATGAGGGACTCGTCCTTAAGACGAGCGAGGAGCCGGCACCGCCGTCTGCAGGCGAGGCGGAGGGCGGTGACGACGTCGAGCCGTCGTTTTTTTCGAAGTGGACCTTACCGATTGTCCTCTTTCTCCTGACGGTCTTTACGACGCTGTGGGCCGGAGCCTATCAAGTCTACAACGGACCGGCACGCGGACCCCTGAATTTCCTTCTGACCTCTCCTGAGACGCTCTGGCGGGGAATTCCGTTTGCCGGTGCGTTGCTCTTCATTCTCACCACACACGAGTTGGGCCATTATTTGTTGTCTAGGGTCCACCGGGTGCCCGCTTCCTTGCCGCTGTTCATTCCGGGGCCACCGCATTTTATTGGAACCTTCGGCGCCATCATCCGCATGCGGGGACCGATTCTAAGTCGTCGTGCGTTGTTCGACATCGGTGTCGCCGGCCCCTTGGCAGGCTTCGTGGTCGCCGTCATCGCACTGATCGTCGGGCTCAATTTGTCCACGGTCGTCGATCGAACGGCGACGTATGGTTTGCACTTGGGCGAGCCCTTGCTGCTGCAGTTTATGTCGTGGGTGGTGATTGGGCCGTTACCGCCGGAGGCCGACGTGGTACTGCACCCGATCGGCTTTGCCGCGTGGTTCGGGCTTTTTGTCACCTCCCTCAATCTCATTCCGATCGGTCAGCTTGACGGCGGCCATGTCGCATACGCATTGTGGGGCTCGCGACAGCGGATAATGGCGCTCGCCTTTCTACCAATTTTGCTGATCCTGGGATTCTTCGGCTGGTCGGGTTGGTTTCTTTGGGCCTTTATGGCGGGACTGTGGGGAATCGGCCATCCTCCTGTCATGGATCCCCATATTCCGTTGGGTCGCAACCGGAGGATCGTCGGATGGATTGCGCTAGCGGTGTTTGTCACGACCTTTGCGCCAGTCCCATTTTCCTTCCACTAATAGGCTGTTGAAAAATCCCTCCAGCTTCGTTCTCGCATCGCTCAGAGGCTCAACGTACCGAAGCGTACGCCTCACCTCTTCGCTCACTGCGGCCTTGCTGGGAGGCCTTTTTGAACAGCCTGCAGCTTCTATAAGATCGCCTCAGACCTTACAATCCTTCGCTCTGCCGCATTGGAAAATTGCATAACAACACTTCGTCCTTTTCTCCGGATTTCCTTGTCCGATTTCCCTCACGATCTTAGAGTGTGACCATGATTGCAGAAGGCACATCCACGACTCAGTGTCCGAAATGTCACGCCGAACGGAGCCCCAAAGCAGAGGAGTGCATGCGATGCGGCATCATCTTTGCCAAGTACCGTCCAAATGCGGCAAGAGCCCGTATCGCAACATCCTCCCGATCGGGCACGCGCTCTCACTGGTTCCTGACGGCCAAGCAGTGGCTGATCGAATCGGACACGACTACCGATTCGATGACATTCTACGGTCGGGCAGCCGTGTTTGTGGTCATGATCTGGTGGGGTTGGACGTTCATCGTGACGCCCTTGGACACGAACTACACCGGCGAATCATTTCTCCATCTGATCAACTTGCCCTTTCATGAAGCCGGACATGTGATCTTTATCCCGTTCGGTCGGTTTATGACGATTCTGGGGGGAAGTCTCGGCCAAATTCTCATGCCGATCATCTGTCTTGGTACATTCATCGTAAAGACCCGCGATCCGTTCGGCGGCTCTGTTGCGCTGTGGTGGACGGCCGAGAGCATGATGGATATCGCTCCCTACATGAACGACGCACGTGCGCTTGACCTCATGCTGATCGGCGGAGTCACGGGAAAAGAAACCGACGGGCATGACTGGAACAATATCCTGACGATGCTAAATTTATTGGAATGGGATCACCGGTTGGCTCACCTCACGTACAACATCGGGATTCTCCTCATGTTCGGCTCCTTCCTCTGGGGAGGTGCCCTCTTATTACGCCATTACCGTCGGCTGTCTGCCTAACTCGCCTCACGTGCACTGGTCCGACACGTTTCCTTTTGATGGTCAAGATGCGAGTCATCCGCCAATGCCTTCTGTTTTGCACGAGCCTTGAGCCTTTCTTTGACGGTTCGGTCTTTTATTTTGACACCGTTTTTACAGAAAGTTTTGTAGGGTGTTCGTGAAAGGAAGTCATTCCGCCGTGGACATCGTCACCATCACGCTGTCGGTCGGGTTCTTTCTGTTCTGCGCCTGGCTGATAATTGGGTTGGATCGCCTACAAGGAAAATAGAAATGAATGCGATGTACGCACTGGGTGGAATGGTGTCGGTTGGTCTTCTGATCTATTTGATGGTCGCGTTGCTGAAGGCGGAATGGTTCTGATGATGAACGCCATGCTCCAAGTGCTCGTGTTTTTTACCGTGCTGCTGGCTCTCGTGAAACCGCTCGGCTGGTACATGGCGAGAGTCTATGAAGGCCTGCCCTGTGGCTTGGACTATCTCCTCGCTCCCGTTGAACGAACCTTGTACCGGCTTTCCGGCGTTCGACCGGCCGAGGAGATGGATTGGAAGAGCTATGGGACAGCCATGCTGCTCTTCAATGCAGCGGGACTCGTACTGCTCTACGGCTTGCAGCGCCTTCAGTGGGTGTTACCCCTCAACCCGGCTCACCTTGGCGCTGTCCCGCCTGACCTGGCCTTCAACACGGCCGTGAGTTTCGTGACCAACACCAATTGGCAGGCGTATGGCGGAGAAACCACCCTGAGTTACCTGACCCAAATGCTCGGCCTCACCGTGCAAAACTTTGTCTCCGCAGCGACCGGGATGGCTGTGCTCGTCGCATTGATCCGAGGCCTCAGCCGCCATACATCCACAACGCTTGGAAATTTCTGGGTCGATCTGGTCCGTGGCACACTCTACATTCTTCTGCCGCTTGCTTTCCTCTTGTCCCTCCTGTTGGTGTCTCAGGGTGTCGTCCAGACTTTCGATTCGTATCAGACGGTGACCGTTCTGCAGCCGTCCGGGTACGACAAACCCGTGACAAATGGGAACGGCCAACCGATCCTCGATGAGCAGGGGAAGCCGAAGGTCGAACACACGACTGTGCTCGAGCAAGTCATTGCGGTCGGTCCGACGGCTTCCCAGATCGCGATCAAGCAACTCGGCACGAACGGCGGTGGGTTCTTCAACGTGAATTCCGCCCATCCGTTTGAAAATGCCACACCGCTGTCCAACTTCATTGAAGTCTTGGCCATTCTTCTTATCCCTGCCGCGCTTTGTTACACGTTTGGTCGGATGGTGAACGATACCCGTCAGGGCTGGGTTCTGCTCGCCGTCATGACCATTCTTCTGCTCTGTTTCGTTCCCCTCGGGTTGTGGGCGGAGCAACGCGGCAATCCGTTGCTTGCCGATCTCGGTGTGGATCAGCAACCTCAAACCGGCCACGCCGGCGGCAACATGGAAGGGAAAGAAGCGCGATTCGGCATTACCGACTCGGTCCTGTGGTCTGCTGTGACGACCGCCGCGTCCAATGGCGCGGTGAACTCAATGCACGATTCGTATACTCCATTGGGTGGACTGGTGCCGTTGTTCCTCATGCAATTCGGCGAGGTGGTCTTTGGCGGAGTCGGCTCGGGACTGTACGGCATGATTGTCTTCGCCATTATCGCCGTGTTCATTGCGGGATTGATGGTTGGCCGGACGCCGGAGTACCTGGGAAAGAAGATCGAGCCCTATGAGATGAAAATGGCTGCATTGCTGATTCTGATCATGCCCATTGTCGTCTTGGGCCTTACGGCAGTCGCCGTCAGCACTGAAGCCGGTCGATCGTCGATCCTGAATGCCGGTCCTCACGGGTTCAGCGAAGTGCTGTATGCCTATACATCCCAGGGCAACAATAACGGAAGCGCGTTCGCAGGGCTTCACGCCGATACTCCTTTTTACAATCTCACCGGTGGCATCGCGATGCTGATATCCCGGTTCTGGCTGGCTATTCCGACTCTGGCGCTTGCAAGTTCCCTGGCCCGCAAGAAACTGGTTCCGATCGGTCCCGGGACCTTGCCGACCCACACCCCATTGTTTGTTGTTCTTGTGATCAGCGTCGTCGTGATGGTCGGAGCCCTCACGTTTCTACCCGCTCTGGCCTTGGGGCCGCTTGTTGAGGAGCTGATGATGAGGGGATGGTAACAAGGACCGACATGAGTAGGGCCGCATCACATCAAGCGTCCCCGGCATTGTTCAATGCCTCGATCGTCAGTCAGGCGTTGCAGGCCGCCGTCCTCAAGCTTGATCCGCGCCACCAGGTTAAAAACCCCGTCATGTTCGTGGTGTGGGTTGGAAGCATCGTGACGACCCTACTGTTTCTGCAAGCGGCGGCCGGAGGGGGTGAAGCTCCGGCCTGGTTCATTCTTGCCATCGCCCTCTGGTTGTGGTTCACGGTCCTGTTCGCGAACTTTGCGGAAGCGATGGCGGAAGGTCGAGGAAAGGCCCAGGCTAACTCTTTGCGGCGTGCGCGCCGGGAACTCACGGCGAAAAAGCTTGGCACGGTCGATTCTGGGAACGAGCACCATGCCGTGCGAAGCCGACAATTCCAGCAATGCGATACCTTCAGTGTGGTGTCAGCGAATCAGCTCAAGCAAGGGGATGTGTTCCTGGCGGAGGCCGGGGACTTCATTTCGGCAGATGGCGAAGTCGTGGAGGGGGTGGCCTCAGTGAATGAGAGCGCCATCACCGGCGAGAGCGCGCCGGTCATTCGAGAAAGCGGGGGCGATCGTAGTGCCGTCACGGGAGGCACGAAAGTCTTATCCGATTGGCTCATCGTTCGTGTCACGGCCATACCTGGAGAAAGCTTTCTGGATCGGATGATCGCGATGGTCGAAGGAACCAAGCGCCAGAAAACGCCGAATGAAATCGCTCTGACCATTCTGCTGGCTGCGCTGACGATCATGTTCCTGCTGGCGACGGTCACGCTCTTGCCGTTCTCCCTATACAGCGTGCAGGAAATGGGGCAAGGGTCGCCTATTACGGTCACCGTCTTGGTCGCACTGTTGATCTGCCTGATTCCAACCACTATCGGGGCTCTCCTCTCGGCCATCGGGATTGCCGGTATGGACCGCATGGTGCAAGCCAACGTCATCGCGATGTCGGGAAAAGCTGTTGAAGCAGCTGGCGACGTGGACGTCCTGCTGCTTGATAAGACCGGTACCATTACGTTGGGCAACCGTCAGGCGACCGTCTTTCTTCCGGCGGAAGGAATAGATGCCCACACGCTGGCGGATGCAGCCCAACTCTCCTCGCTGGCTGATGAGACGCCGGAAGGCCGCAGCATCGTCGTGCTCGCAAAGGAGAAATATGGATTGCGTGCCCGCGACATTCAGGAGATGGGTGCCACCTTCATTCCCTTCACCGCCCAGACGAGGATGAGCGGGGTTAACCTGGACGGAAGGCAGATACGGAAGGGATCAGCGGATGCAATCGAGGCCTATGTGATGTCACAGGGTGGACACGTCTCTTCTGTCGTCCGGCTCAATGTCGAGACGATCGCCAAACAAGGTGGAACACCGCTCGTCGTAGCGGAACAGGCCAAAGTGCTCGGCGTGATCCGGCTGCAGGATGTCGTGAAGGGCGGGATTAAAGAACGGTTCGGAGAGCTGCGCCGAATGGGTATCAAGACGGTTATGATCACCGGTGACAACCCGCAAACCGCTGCAGCCGTGGCGGCAGAAGCCGGGGTCGATGATTTTCTGGCGCAGGCAACCCCGGAAGCCAAACTGCAGCTGATCCGCGACCTTCAAGTCCAAGGTCGTCTCGTGGCGATGACGGGAGACGGCACAAACGACGCGCCGGCCCTGGCACAGGCCGATGTGGCGGTCGCCATGAATACGGGGACGCAAGCAGCAAAGGAAGCCGGGAATTTGGTCGATTTGGATTCCAATCCGACCAAGCTCATTGAAATCGTGGAGATCGGCAAACAGTTGCTGATGACTCGCGGCGCGTTGACTACGTTTAGCATAGCCAACGATGTGGCCAAGTACTTTGCCATCATTCCCGCGGCTTTCGCCACAACGTATCCGGTACTCAATACATTGAATGTCATGCAGCTGGCGACGCCGCAGAGCGCGGTCCTGTCCGCCGTTATTTTCAATGCACTGATCATCATCGCGCTGATTCCACTCGCATTACGAGGCATCACGTATCGACCGATCGGAGCAGCATTGCTGCTCCGGCGGCATCTCCTCATTTATGGATTGGGCGGTATGGTGGTGCCATTCGTCGGTATCAAGCTGATCGACATGATTTTGGTGGCGCTGCATGTGGTGTAGTCAGGACGTCGATCAGGTGGCTGAGAGAGGGACAAGCATGAAGGAACACCTACGACCCGCCCTGACCATGCTGCTCCTGCTGACTATGCTGACGGGGCTGGTCTATCCGCTGGCCGTAACAGGGTTGGCCAACATGTTTTACCCGGACCAGGCGAACGGCAGCATGATCGTGCATGAAGGCAAGCTAATCGGGTCCAAGTTGATCGGACAGTACTTTGACAAACCGGAGTATTTCTGGAGCCGTCCGTCGGCGACCGCGTCCTTTCCTTACAATGCCGCTGCGTCGGGAGGGTCGAACCTCGGGCCTACCAACCCGGCCTTGATCGAAACGGTCACCACAAGGGTGGCCGCATTACGATCCGCAGATCCCGGCAACGACAAGCCTGTTCCTGTCGACCTGGTCACCGCCTCCGGGAGTGGGTTGGACCCCCACATCAGTCCGGCTGCCGCTCTCTACCAAACCAGGCGCGTGGCCCGTGCGAGAGGTCTGGATGAGACCATCGTACAAAGACTGGTCGCCCAACACCTAGAAGAGCGCCAATTCAGTTTCCTGGGTGAACGCAGGATCAATGTTCTACAGTTGAATCTTGCGCTCGATACGTACTTCGCTAAGGCAATTGCTCGTTGAAACGGCCGACATCCTGAAACAGGCACTGTATGTGGTCATTGCTTATCCTGTTTCTGCTCACGCTGTGGGCGATGGCCTTCGCGATCAGGCTGTTGTGGAAATGGAAGCCCCCAGGCGACGAGGTGCGCCGTCCTCCCCAAGGTCCCACCGCCAACTCATAAGCATTTCCGAAGCATCCTTGAGTGACGTAAAATTGACCGAGATGGTGCCGATCTCATAGACGAAGAATCGGACCCGATGCATGTCCCTTCGTCGAGCTTTGTTCGAACCGCTCATGTAACCTGGAACACGAGTTAGCGATGGATACGCAACGCCCGAATCCCGACGCGCTGCTTAAGCGTGTCCAGACCGAAGAAGCCCGTCGGGTTGAAGGCAAACTCAAGGTCTTTTTCGGCGCCAACCCCGGTGTGGGGAAAACCTATGCCATGTTGGAGGCCGCCCATGAACAGCGGCGAGACAGCGTGGACGTCGCCATCGGTGTTGTCGAGACACATGGCCGCACAGAGACCGAGGCACTGGTGAGCGGACTGGAAGTCATACCGCGCCGTGTCGTGGAATATCGCGGCGCGACACTCCAGGAGTTCGACATTGACGCAGCGCTCGCGCGCCGCCCAACCGTGATCCTCGTCGACGAACTGGCGCACAGCAACATTCCGGGTTTACGTCATGCCAAACGGTGGCAGGATGTGCTGGAGCTCCTCAAGGCCGGCATCACGGTGTACACCACGGTGAACGTCCAGCACCTGGAAAGCTTGAATGATGTAGTGGCGCAGATTACGGGTGTGCGCGTACGGGAGACTATCCCGGATTCCGTGCTCGAGCGGGCCGATGATGTGGAGTTAATCGATCTTCCTCCGGATGACCTGCTCCAACGACTCAAAGATGGAAAGGTCTACGTTCCCGAGCAGATTCAGCATGCCATTCAGAATTTTTTTGCGAAAGGGAATCTGATCGCGCTTCGTGAACTTGCCTTGCGCCGCACCGCCGAACGGGTCGATCAACAGATGGAGAGGTACAGACGCGACCATGCCGTCGTACGAACCTGGCCGGCAGCGGAAACCATCATGGTGTGCGTGAACATGAAATCCCGAGGTCCGCGTTTGATCAGAGCCGCCCGGCAGATGGCTGCCGATCTTCACGCCAAGTGGATCGCCGTATACGTACAGATTCCCCGGCATCTTCGCTCGTCACACATCGAACGGGATCGTCTGGTACAGACGCTGCGGTTGGCGGAGCAATTGGGGGCGGAAGCTGTGACGCTCGCCGGCGAGCATGTTGCCCAGGAGATTCTCAGCTATGCGCGAAGCCGCAATGCCACCAAGATCATCGTTGGAAAACCGGTGCGGCCTCTCTGGAAGGAATGGATCTTCGGCTCTGTGGTGTCGGAACTGGTCCACCGGAGCGGGGAAATTGACGTGTACGTCATTACAGGTGAAGCGGGCGAAGGCGAACCGGTCGTACGACGGAGTCTGGCGAGAACCAGTGCAACGGATGGGTATCTCAACGCTGTGTTCGGGGTGCTGAGTGCGACGGCGATCGACTGGTTGATGTTTCCGTATTTTGCCACCGCGAATCTGATCATGATGTATCTGATCGCCGTGATTGCCATCGCGATTCGTTGCGGCCGAGGCCCGTCGGTGCTTGCTTCGGTCTTGAGTGTGGCACTGTTCGACTTCTTCTATGTGCCACCGTATTACTCCTTCTCCGTCTCGGACATCCAATACCTGCTGACCCTTGGGGTCATGTTGGTGGTGGCGCTGGTCATTAGTAATCTCACGGTACGGCTGCATCATCAGGCCGCCTTGTCCCGCTATAGAGAGCGACGCACCGGAGTTCTGTACGCGATGAGTCGAGATCTCGCCACGCATCGGGGAACGGACATGCTTGCCCGGCTTGCGGTAAAGCATCTTCGAGAGGTTTTCGACGCACAGGTCGCCATCTTTCTGGCGGATGTCAACAAGAGAGTGCAGCTTCAGCGCGGCGAGCAGTTGTATTTTGACCTTGACCCGAAGGAATCGGGGGTCGCGCAGTGGGTGTTCGACCACAATGAGCGAGCCGGTTTCGGCACGGATACGCTGCCGGGGATCAGCGCCCTGTATCTCCCGTTGGTTGGCTCAGCGGGAGCGATCGGAGTCATTGCGGTACGGCCGAAGGACTCGGCGCTCCTGCTCGATCCCGAGCAACTTCATTTGCTGGAATCCCTCGTGAACCAAATGGCATTGGCGGTTGAACGGACTCGATTATCCGAAGAAGCGCAGCAAGCGCACGTGACGGCGGAAACGGAACGCATGCGCAGTGCGATTCTCAGTTCGGTGTCCCATGACTTGCGAACGCCCCTCGCGGCTATCAGCGGTGCCGCCAGTAGTTTGGTGGAGGGACAGGAAGATCTCAATGCCGAGGCTCGGCGGGATCTGGCCCGATCCATCTACCGGGAGGCCGACCGCCTGGACCGGTTACTGAAGAACCTTCTCAATATGATGCGACTGGAAGCAGGGGCCATACGGCTCAGCAAAGAGTGGCACCCCCTGGATGAGATCGTCGGTGCAGCCCTGTCCAGGCTGGAGGGGCGGCTCCCGGATCATACTGTTAATACAGCGCTTCCGGCCGAACTGCCGTTGTTGTTTGTCGATGGGCTACTTCTGGAACAAGTGATTATCAATCTTGTGGAGAATGCCGTGAAGTATGCGCCTGCTGGAACCATCATTGATCTGATGGCGTCAACGACCGATCATCTGGTTGTTGTTGAAGTTGCTGACCGGGGACCCGGCATTCCTGCCGGAGAGGAGTTGGTGATTTTTGACAAGTTCTATCGCGGCAAATCTGCTCGAGAGGGAGGAGTGGGGCTGGGTCTGACAATCTGTCGCGGCATCATTGAAGCGCATGGCGGACGTATCTGGGCTGAACATCGGCCGGGCGGGGGCGCGCGGATTCGGTTCTCGATCCCCTTGCCGGACGAGCAACCGGCTGTCGAACGAGAGGCCGACCAAAATTCGGTGGGTTGACCGGGACGACATGAGGGGCATGGGTGTCGTGTGGCACAACAAGCAACGATACTGCTGATCGAAGATGAACCGGAGATCCGGCGGTTTCTTCGGACCTCATTGCCGGCACATGGATTCCGGCTTCATGAAGCGGCGACGGGGAAGGATGGGCTCATCGAAATCAAGGCGAGAAACCCGGATCTTATCCTGTTGGACCTCGGTCTCCCGGATCTCGACGGAACCGAGATGATTCGTCAGGTGCGGGAGTGGACACAGATTCCCATTATCGTGCTGTCGGCTCGGGATCGGGAACAGGCGAAAGTGACGGCGCTCGATCTGGGCGCCGACGATTACGTCACCAAGCCATTCGGAGTGAACGAACTCCTCGCACGGATGCGTGCGGCGCTTCGTCATGCGTTCCGAACCGTCGAAAGCGGTGATTCGGTGTTTACCCTGGGCGATCTGAAGGTGGATCTCGGGCGTCGTCAGGTGTTTGTCTCAGGGAAGGAGGTTCATCTCACCCCCATCGAATACAAGCTGCTCACCACCTTGATCCGGTCTGCCGGCAAGGTGTTGACCCACCGCCAGCTGCTGAAAGAAGTCTGGGGACCGCTTCATGTAGAGGAAGGGCACTACCTGCGGGTCTATATGCGCCAGCTGAGAAACAAGCTGGAACATAATCCGGCGCAGCCGCGCTATCTCGTCACGGAACTTGGAGTCGGGTACCGACTTCGGACAGAATGATCTGCGCCCCATCCTCACGCCGCACTTAGAGGCACAACAGCGGTTTTTATCCCGTTTTGATGCCTGACCCAGTATAGTTTGTGACGCAAGCCCAGGAGCTTCTCAAGTTCCTTCGAAGGCGTAGATC